>JBMOLK010000315.1:0-4094 GCA_049325575.1 Bacillota bacterium
CATAAGCATATGTCTCTGCTGGTAAATAAAGCAGTATGGGCACGTGAAGTTGCATGCCTCAGCAGGTAAGAGGGTAAGGTCTATGAGGCTGTCTAGCTTGCTGTACCATTCATTGGAGGTTTTAATATCTTCCAGTTCATTTTTATTGCCCTCAACTATATAGCCAAGGTCCATCAAGTCTATAAAAAGCTGATTTTCCTTATATGAGTTTGGATTGGCGAATATTTCTAGGGCTATGTCTTTCTCTTCTGTATTTATAACAGAGATTGCACCAGTTTTAGTATTATAAAGCATAAGCCTCCCGTCATCAAGGATAAGCTTAAAGTTGTAAGAGCTTTCCATATACTCTTTTTCTGCTAGACAGCTGTCTTCTTGCATAATCATCATTCCTTTATATTATTTTAGTTTATTTACTGTCAATGTAAGGGTTAGGAGTGAAGCATAAGCTTTCACTCCTAGTAGTTTGCCAGTTCTATCTTTGTTGATATGGCATGGATCCAAGTTGTGGCCTTACTGTTTGGCAGCAAGCGCCGCTTTGACAGCAGGCACCGCTCTCACAGCAGTTTCCAAATAATTCTTCCATACCATAAGGAGCTACCATTGGATAAGTCTGATATCCCGGTTTAGCTGCTCCAGGCTGTAGTACTGTGGGCTGTCTTAATACTTCCATGACGTCACCTCCTTTCAGAATACAAAAAGCAAATTGACATAACAACTATAGTACAATCTGAAATATTACCTATAAAGCGGATGATATACCAACTGCTCTTTATTAACATAATATTAATATTTATCCAAAAAGTTACGGTATTGAGTATTTTCTTACAGTATATAACTTAGATTTAAAGTGAAAAATAATTTAAAAATGAAAGGATGGCTTAAATGAAAGTAGCTATTCTAGGAGCGGGGCTTGCAGGATTATCTTGTGCTATTTACCTTGAAAATAATGGTATACACCCTACGATATTCGAACGCCGACATAAAGTCGGTGAGCGTTTTCCGAATATGGAAGCTGTAATGCAGCTTATATACAGGCCAATAAAAGATCCTATAATATTCATAAATAAAAAATTCGGTTTTAACATTATGCCAAATGCAATAACACATACCCTTGAAATAAATTCGCCTAATAATAAAGCAACACTTACAGGTTATAATATAGGTTACACTACAATACGGGGAAATCATAAGGAATCATTGGAAAGTCAACTTGCAGGTTATGTCAAATCTAATATTGTTTTCAATTCCAATGTGAGATGGCAAGATCTCGAGAAAGACTATGACAGGATTATTGTTGCTACTGGTGATCCAATTATATCCATGGAGCTTGGCGTTTGGAAAACCGATACCGAGGCATTCTTAAAGGGTTGTATAGTAAAAGGAAAATTCGATTTGGGAGCAGCAAAAATCTGGCTGGATCAAAGTCTAAGTAAGCAGTGTATGGTATACTTTGCACCATTTAGTACTAATGAAGCAAGCTATTGTACTGTTGCAATTCCATCTTCACTGGAGGAGCTTGATATATTGTGGACCAAGACGGTAGCAAAGCTCAACTTTACACCTGTACCGGGTACAGAATTTAAGTTTGAAGAATATAAACTGGGCCGGGTATCAACCAAGCAAATAGGAAAGATAATGCTCGTGGGCGCGGCAGGTGGTTTTGTTGAGCCTTTTATGGGGTTTGGACAGATACCGTCTATTCTTAGTGGTATATATGCTGCAATTTCTATTATTGAAGGCAAGGATTTTAACAAGCTTACGAAATGGCTTGATAAGTTATATATGGACTGCTTAACTTTAAGAAAATATGCAGATAGCAGCATGGATAATGATAGTTTTGATAAACTTGTATACCTATTAAACCTCCCTCCTATAAAGAACTTAAGTGAGAACTCCAATTTTCCCCTGCTCAAAGTAATTGCAAGATCTGTAGGCCTAGTTATGCAGTAAACTATTAACAGAAGTTTTTTCTTTTATCAAGCATTCATACGCATCGTTTACACTTTCTTCTGCATATCGGGTGTTAACCTGGGCATGAGTATGCTCAAGATTTTCTCTTCTTGCACTTGTAAATTGCTATACTAAAAAGAATAGAATTCACTATATTGCAAACAATATTACTGTAAACTTGGATAAATAGCTATAAATTATTTTTAAGTATATCTTCTGAGGTGATCATTACGGATTTTAAAAGGAACGGAAATAAAAAAACACCGGGTGGCATAGATTTAAAATCTATAAACGAAAAGCTGCTTGACTGCCCGGATATTATAAGAAAGAAAGTACATATTGAGGGCAAGTATGAGGCCTATTTTATCTACATAAAGGAGCTTGTGGATAATGGACTTATTCAAAGGGACTTTATAAGGCCAATTGTTTCTATGAGCCTTGAAGAGTTGTCAAACAGCAACAATGTCCAAAACTTACCGTGCATTCAAACAACCATTTTGTATGATTCAAAGGCAGTAGTTGAAAGTATTATGTCGGGTAATTCAGTTTTTATATGCGATGACCTTGACTTTGCAGTATCCTGCGCCATTCCTGACATAGAGAAAAGAAGCATTGAAGAACCGGTTACCGAAAAAAATATCCGAGGACCACACGAAGGGTTTGTGGAACACCTGGATACAAGTATTTCCATATTGAGAAGAAAAATTAAAAACAACAGGCTCAAATTCAAGACTGTCACATTAGGTGTTCAGACAAATCAAAAAATTGCTATTGCATATATTGACGGAATAGTAAATATTGATATGGTTAATAGCCTGTTTAATAAAATAAGCAAAATAGAAATAGACGGGCTTCCTGCCATAGGGTATGTTGAACAGAGTATAAATACACACCCAAATTCCTTGTTTCCACAATTTTTATCTACTGAAAGGCCGGATAGGGCTATGGCAGCCCTACTTGAAGGAAGGATAGTGGTACTGCAGGATGGGACACCGGTAGTTTTAATAACTCCGGTGAGTTTTATATCATTTTTCCAGGCATTGGATGATTACAGTACCTCGTGGATCCATGGGTCCTTCTTACGAATCGTCAGGATTGCAGCACTTATAGCTACTGTTTTATTACCATCGTTATACATAGCAATTACCTCTTTTCACTACTATGTAGTTCCTTTGGATTTGCTTATACCCCTGGCCGAATCCAGGTCAAGAGTGCCATTCCCGCCCATTATAGAGGTTTTGATTCTGGAAGCAATAGTTGAGATGATACGTGAAGCGGCGGTTCGTTTGCCTACATATATTGGTACCGCTATAAGTGTTTTTGCCAGCTTGGTTATTGGTCAGGCTGCAGTTGAAGCGGGAATAGTCAGCGATGTACTGATTGTCGTAGTGGGTGCTTCCGCTGTTGCATCCTATGTTATCCCTTCATTTGATATGGCAATGGCAGTACGTATACTTCGATTTGGCTTTACCCTGGCAGCATCGGTCTTTGGTATCATAGGTATTGTGATATGTGTAGGGCTTACTCTGGTTCACCTGACAACTATGGAATCACTCGGACAACCCTATTTTCAGCCTTTAGTACCGTTAAATTTAAAGGACTTTAAGGATACTGTTTTAAGATTACCTCTAAAGACAATGACAAAAAGGCCGCGCATAACCAAAACTAAAAATCAAACGAGGGGTAAAAATAGTGCAAGGAAGTAACTCTGTTAAGTCCAGTATGATGGCTTTATTTACATTTGTATGCCAGACAGGTGTAGGTATTATAATGCTTCCAACTCTTCTTTCAAAGGAGGTAGGGCATGATGGATGGATATCTCTTTTGATAACAGGTATAATTGTAATAATATTAAGCATATTGGTTGTATTACTGCTTAGAAGGTATAAAGACAAAGCCATATATGATATAAATCAATTTATATTCGGAAAAATTATAGGGTATGGTTTTAATATACTGCTGGTTTTATACCTGTTTGCCGCTACAGTAGCAGGTGCCGGTCTTTTTAATTTCTTTATCAGAATTACACTGCTTCAGGAGACGCCACGATGGGTGTTGGCTCCTTTTATTACACTACCAACCTTTTACCTGGTGTGGCAGGGCCTTAAGCATGTAACTAGATTTTTGTTCTGTTCCCTCATAAG
>JBMOLK010000316.1:0-34560 GCA_049325575.1 Bacillota bacterium
TGTAAGAATAAAATATAATGTGATTGGTGATTTAATCAGGTGAAACTGGAATAAATATTACATTAAAAGTGCAAAATTCATATTGATTAGGGCAATTAGTGCTGTTAAAATTATATATGTATCGGGGTGTGGCTCAGGTGGTAGAGCGCTTGGTTCGGGACCAAGAGGCCGCTGGTTCGAGTCCAGTCACTCCGACCAATATTCCCAAGGGTTTACAATAAGATCCTTGGGAATTTCTTTATATAGCCCTAAACTTGCTTTGTATATTTCAGTTCCTTTTTACTCAAACTAAATACAAATTATTATTGAGCTTTAACAAGGAAAGGTGCAGAGAAGTAATATGGAAAATAATAACCAAAACATATCTTATAACACTGAAACAGAGTTTAATAAAAATATAGATTTTCCTTCTGTCGATACCACAGCGTATATTCACCCCAAGGCTTCCGTGATGGGGCAAGTAAAAATAGGCAGAGAGGTATTTATAGCTCCCTTTGCATCCATAAGGGGAGACGAAGGGCTAAGGATATACATAGGGGATCATTGTAATATACAGGACGGTGCGGTCCTCCATGGTCTTAAGAACTTTCATCTCGGGGAGAATATAGTTGACAGATCTATTTTTATAGATGGAGAACCATATTCCATCTATATTGACAACCGCGTTACTATGGCTCACCAGTGTCAGATACATGGACCTGCCCATATTGACTCTGATGTTTTTATAGGTATGCAGGCATTTGTTTATAATTCTATTGTTAATGAAGGAGCTGTGCTGGAACCCGGTTCCAAAGTTATGGGCGTGGTAGTTCCGAAGGGTAGATATGTAAAGGCAGGGCAAATAATTAATTCCCAGGAAGAAGCCGATGCTTTGCCACAGATTACACCGGATTATAAGTTCAAAGGGTTCAATCAGAAGGTAATTGATGTAAACATAGAATTGGCAAGAGGATATAAGAGTAATCAGTACAAGCAGTAAGTTCAAGCACTTATAAGCAATTCCTTTATGAAATATTATACATCATTTATAGATTATTCACTTGGAGCCTACCTTATAAGGTAGGTTCTTTTTGTCTCACATTAGGACTATTATATTATATATATTCATTAAAAATGTTTTGAAATCAGCTTTAACATTTGTTTGATATTGTTTAACAAATATTTTATAATTAAGAAGCGTATTATTTAAGGACAAATTCAGTAATTTATATGAAAATGGACTAAAGATAGTGTATGTTAATACATATGTTTGAAAGGAGTATAAAATGATTATAAAACCGAAAACAAGGGGATTTATTTGTACTACTGCACACCCTGAAGGTTGTGCACAAAATGTACAAGAACAGATAAACTATGTAAGGGATCAAGGACCGATAAAAGGTCCCAAAAGAGTTCTGGTGATAGGTGCTTCCACGGGTTACGGATTGGCTTCACGAATTGTTTCTGCTTTTGGTGCCGGGGCAGATACAATAGGTGTATTCTTTGAAAAACCGGCTTCAGACAATCGGACTGCAAGTGCTGGCTGGTACAATACGGCAGAGTTCGAGAAGAAGGCAAATGAGGCTGGCTTATACTCCAGGAGTATAAACGGTGACGCTTTTTCCGACAAAATTAAAGAACAAACAATAGAAATGATCAAGAAAGACTTAGGTAAAGTGGATCTGGTAGTATATAGTCTTGCCTCTCCAAGGCGTGTTCACCCCAAAACAGGTGAGACCCTTAACTCTGTTCTGAAACCTATCGGTAAGGCTTTCACAAATAAAACAATCGATTTCCATAGTGGTGAGGTATCTGACGTCACAATTTCCCCGGCCAATGAGGATGAAATCAAACAGACTATAGCTGTTATGGGTGGAGAAGACTGGGAGATGTGGATCCAGGCACTGCAGAGTGCAGGAGTGCTGGCAAACGGAGTAACTACAGTTGCCTATTCCTATATTGGTCCGGAAATAACCTATGCTGTTTATAGGGAAGGAACCATAGGCAAAGCAAAAGACCACCTGGAGTCTACCTCAAAAATCATAAGTGAGCGGTTAAAAGAGCTTGATGGCAGGGCGTTCGTATCAGTAAACAAGGCATTGGTAACGCAATCCAGTTCGGCAATTCCGGTAGTACCGCTTTATATATCACTTTTGTATAAGGTGATGAAGGAAAAAGGAATTCATGAAGGATGTATAGAACAAATATACCGCCTTTTTGCTGATGGCTTGTATTCCAATTCGTTAGCTTTGGATGATTTGGGCAGAATTCGTATTGATGACCTGGAAATGAGAGAAGATGTTCAAAAAGAAGTTTTGACTTTATGGGAAAAGGTAAATACTGAAAACGTTAATTCTCTTTCAGATATCGAAGGTTATAGGGATGAATTCTTTAAGCTTTTTGGTTTTGGATTTAAGAACATAGACTATAATGAGGATGTTAATATAATTGTAGATATTCCGGGTATCGTATAAACGGTTTGATTTTAGTTATTTATATTCATAAACTGCATAATTCCCAAGGGTTTTATTATAAGACCCTTGGGAATTAAATACTATTCCTTCCAGCTAACTATGTAGATAAGGTCACCTGACGCCAAATCAGGTTTATCCACATGCCAGGAGCCTTCCAGCCCAAGCTGGCGTGCGGTCAACTCAAAATGGCACATGGCAATACCCATATCAATATTTTGAATCTTAATATCCTTGAAAATAGCATTGTAACTGCGGTTCTCATTTAAATAGAAATG
Source organism: Bacillota bacterium (assembly GCA_049325575.1). Lineage (GTDB taxonomy): Bacteria > Bacillota > Clostridia > Acetivibrionales > Acetivibrionaceae > JBMOLK01. The sequence continues at coordinate 2,729 of JBMOLK010000316.1, forward strand.
GAAGTTGTTTTTGTCCTTTTCTTTTATGATCCTCCAGGGCTGTTTGTTGGAAGCAGAAGGTGCCAATCTGACGGTCTCCAGGACATCCGAGTAATTCCCGCAGGCTGCTTTATCAAGAGGTGTTGATATGTTTTCACGGTAGAAGACTTCACCAAACTCTTTTCTATTCTTACCCCCGGAAAGTGTGCGGATAAGCCTGTCAACCATGGACCTTTTGTCAGCAGGATATCCTAAAGGTGTGATGGCAGGAATTACCTCTTCATCTGAAGCACCTATTTTTGATGCAAAAGTGCTGCGGTTTAAAGAACCTCCAAGCCACACAGTGCCCAGATTCAGGGATGTTGCCATAAGTATGTTTTTTTCCATGCAGTAACCGAAGTCCTCCATAGCATTTTTACCTTTTACCACCGAACCGGCAATAAAAATACGCGCACCTTTTACGTTACCGTATGAAATAAGCTTTTTCAGCTCATTTACTGCATCTTCGGGTATGTCAACAAGATTAAACCGGACTTTATTACCGAAAGGCCCCTGGGTGTTTGCAGCAAGAAAGTCATCGAGTTTCTTTAATTTTTCGCTTTCAACCGGCTGAACTTCGTATGTTCTGACAGAATACCTCTTTTTGATTGTTTCAATTATATTTTCCATATAAACCTCCAGAAAAGCAGCGTACTTCAATGTATAATTTCTTCTGTAAGAAAGTACCATGTACTTATATTCTAACACAAAACCCTGTAAAATCAAGAAAAGTTAAATAAATAAAGGGTACTTGTCTAAACCGGTACCCTTTAATAAAAGTAATCTATTTCATTTCCATCATGCTGTGCTTAAGGTGTTTTAATATTTGCTGCTTTTGATGTTCGTTTATGGTTCCTTCTTTTACTGCTTTATCCAGGGCTTCAACAAACTTTTTATACATATGCATATGCATGTGCATATGGTGTTTGGAGTGGTCATGCATATCTTTCTTTAAAACTTTTACTCCGTTATGATAGAATGTCGGATAGCCTTTACCATCCCATGCGTTTACTTTTTCGGTGAACACGGATATAATTTTTTCCATATCGTTTTCAGATATCTTTCCTTCTTGAACTTTTCTGTTTACAGCTTTGGTAAATTCATTTATCAGTCTGTCTTTTTTCTGTTCAAGGGAAAGCTTGTTGAATTCCTTTACTGCATTAAGTTTTCTATCAATTTTTGTTAACGCTAAATCAAGTTCATCCTTACTTATATTTCCTTGTTTATAGTCTTCCTGTACTTCTTTTCTTAAAGTTTGTAAATCCTTGATTGGATCTGATTTCTCAAAATTCACTTGACTGATTACTATATTAGACACTGATTGTTTAGGTTCATTACTTTTAGCAAATACACATGTAGTTGACATTAAAGATACTAATAGTGCGGTTAAGACAGCCAGTTTGTATTTTTTCACTTTTCATCCTCCTTAAATTTATTAATAAAATTAGTTTAACCCGTTTTAAATTTATAAACAGGGATAAAATGCGAAAAAATGGGAGTTATTTTTTTCTTTGTCAAAACAATTTAAAAAAGTTCAATAAAAGTTGTTACCTATATTAATTTTTATATGTATTATTTATATGTGGTATAAAACCATATTCTGTTTTTATAACTTGACAGGCAAGGAGCGGTTAACTTTGGATAGAGATAAGGAACTGGTCATAAATACGCTAAATGGAGATATGGACTCATTCTCTTCCCTTGTATTGGGTTATCAGGAGCGTTTGTACAATTTTCTGCTAAGACTGACATCCTGCAGAGAGGATGCAGAGGAAATCCTGCAGGATGTTTTTATCAGAGTATACAAGTATCTATATAAGTTTGACCTTGATATGAGCTTTTCCACCTGGGTTTACCGTATTGCTGTAAACACCTTCAAGGATCATTACAAAAGGAAAAAGCGGCAGTGTATTACCTGTTCCTACGATGGTATTGCCAGTATAGCTGAAAGCTTTAACAATCGTCCGGAAGCGGTGTATGAAAGAAGAGAGCATTTTATTGAGATAATTAAGATAATTAATACCTTGAAAGAGGACCAAAAGATCGCAATTATCTTAAGGTATATACAGGACTTTCAATATAAGGAGATAGCTGAGATTCTTGGGATTTCTACAGAGAATGCAAAGATGAAGGTGAGCAGGGCAAGGAAGACTATAAGCGAGAGCTATAGGAAGCAGCATGGGGGTGTTTTAAATGAAATGTAATTTTACTTCGGATGACATAAATAGATATATTGATGGAGTTTTGTCACAGGATAGGGCAGACATAATTAAAGAGCACCTTAATGAATGTTACATATGCAGCAGTTACTATAATTCAATCATACTGACCAGGGATTATATAAAAGAGAACATAAAGCTAAAGAGCGATATTCATAAAAGAGTAGTGGAAAGTGTGGACAGCACAAGATACAAGAATAAGAAGTTTATATTCAGATTAGAGCGTTTAAGACAAAGGGGAAAATGGATATTTAGGCCTGCAGCTTCTCTAACTTTTGCAGCAGCTGTCATATTTGTCCTCAATATGTATGCAGGAGGGATACTGCCATCCGATGTTTTTAATATGGTTAAGAAGGGAGACGGCAATCTGCCAAATGATAGCAAGAGTACAGGATTAGACTTGCGTGAAAGCCAAAACGGCTTTGCAAAAGAGGTGCTAAAGGGGGACACATTACTTTTTCCGGCAGGTTCCAAATACCACCTGATTTATAACGGGCATGAATATGAATTGGAATTACCGGATGCTGTTATTCCTGACCAGACCTATGTTTCAGAAGAAGCAAAAATAATTTATTACAATATGTTAACTGATAATTCAGAGCGCAGATTAATGGGATATGATATAAAGGAAAAGAGAAGTTTTGATCTCCTTAACGAGCTTCGAATCAGGCTTGATGGTCAAATTATCTTTTTTTCTTATAAGGATGACAGAGTAGTTGCTGCCATAAGTCCTTCCAGGGAGAATACCGGACAAGGTAAAGAAGTAAAGCTCCAGGCCTTAAGGCTCCTGGAAATTGATCTTAAGGAGAAGTCACACAAGCTTATGGATTTATCCTCTATAGATTGGCGTGCTCTTTCACAGGGAGGGCTTGACTTTTTTGGGGACGGGTACCTTGTCTGCTATTACAACGGATCTATAGACACCCAATCACAGAGATTGGCTATTATTGATAGAAACGGCAGAATAGTTAGAGAAATTCCCTTCTTTGAACCTGCAGGCGCAGTAAACATAAAGGTTTCGCCTGACAGCAGGGGGCTTTTATACCAGGTGGGAAGGACACCCGTTGACCTGTATCTTTATGATATTGACAAGGGCAGTAAGATGACTGTCTTTGATTCCAATGAACAGTACGAATTATACGGAACCTACACTTATTGTTTTTATTCAAGCTGGAGTAAATCTGATGATAATTTTTATTGTGTTTTAACCACCCACAAGGAAGGGAATGCACAAAGTGAAAGTAGAGTTGTAAGACATAATGTCAGTGAAAAGGATTTTGAAAGGGCACCTTATGAGGATTTGGTCAGAAAGATAAGGCGTGCCGATAGAATAGAACTAGTCAGTATAAAGGGAAAGAGTGAAGGCTTTATTGAGGGTGAGAAGATAAAGGTATTTGCAGATCTTATAGCCAATGCTTCTTATGATTCCAGTTCCAAAACCGATATAAGTGTGAAGGGACTGGGATTAATTAGAGTATATAGTCAAGGCGAGATAATAGAGCTGTCTATTAGTGAAGAAGCCGGTGTATTTGAGCTGCCCATGGTCCGCCAATATCCTTCGGAAGGAAGACCTTTGGTATTTATATATAACGTACCTGCATCGGAACTCCTTAGTCTCTTTAACAAGGGTAAGAATACTGACAACAAAACTCCAAAAGATTCAAAGCTGGAAAAATAAAGGGGAATCATTAGGTTGACTATTGGATAGTTATTTGGTACATTAGTTTTTATTCTGGATTTATAAATTTTAGTTTATTATTACAGAGTAAGGGAATATATATTAATAATTCAGACAAGAATTTTAGTTTTCGAAAGGAGATTTGAAATGATAGAGGTCAAAAAGAATGTGTACTGGATTGGTATAAAGGACTGGGAACTAAGAAGATTTCACGGACATGAGCTCTCAACCCACAGGGGCTCTACCTATAACTCATATATTGTCAAGGATCAGAAGACTGTTCTTGTGGATACGGTATGGAATCCGTATAAGGAGGAGTTTGTTGAAAATCTTGAACGTGAAGTAGGTATTAAGAATATTGACTATATTGTAATAAACCACTGTGAGCCTGATCATGCAGGAAGCCTGGGATATCTTATGGAGAAGATACCAAACACCCCTATATACTGCTCAAAGCATGGTGCAGAAAGCATTAAGAGGCATTTCCACAAAGACTGGAACATAAATGTAGTAAAGACAGGAGATTCTCTTAGTATAGGAGAAAATGAACTCATATTTGTTGAGATGCAGATGATACACTGGCCTGACAGTATGCTGACTTATGTTAAAGGTGCAAATGTTGTCCTCTCAAATGATGCTTTTGGTCAGCACTATTCACCTGCCTCCTTGTTTAATGACGAGGTGGATGAGTGTGAGCTATACCAGGAAGCTATAAAGTATTATGCCAACATTTTGACTCCTTTCAAGCCTTTGATTAAGAAGAAGGTTGAGGAGATCAGATCACTAAACCTGGACATAGATGTTATTGCTCCAAGTCATGGTGTGATATGGAGGAAGAACCCCACACAGATAATTGATAAATATTATGAGTGGTCACAGAGCGACTATAGTGAAGACTATGTGGTTATTGTATATGATACTATGTACAATGCCACAAAGAATATGGCAGAAGCAATAGGAACAGGACTTGAAAAGAATAATGTAAAGTTTAAGCTGTTCAATTCTTCAGTTACCGATAGAAGTGATCTTATTACAGAGTTATTTAAGGCAAAAGGTGTTATTGTTGGAAGCAGTACTGTTAATAACGGTACATTGTCTTCAATAGCCATGATTCTTGAAGAAATGCAGGGTCTCAAGCTGAAGAACAAACCAGCAGCCGGTTTCGGCAGTTATGGTTGGAGCGGAGAAGGCGCAAAGCATATTACTGAAAGGCTTAAACAAATTGGGCTAAAAGTTTCCTTAGAGCCTTTACAGTTTAAATATCAGCCCACAGAGGAAGAGCTTAAGGAATGTATTGTATTTGGAGAAAAGTTTGCTCAAAGTTTGAGCTAATATTTAGGGGTTGGATTTCCAACCCCTAAAGTTATTTATTTACCTAAACCCAACATCGAAAGAGTAGTTTCTTCCGGAGTTATTGTCCCAGTTGTTGGCACTGTCTTTAAATACCATGCTAAGTTTTTGATCGGATGTTACAGGTATTTCAGCTTCAAAGCCTTCCCTGGTCTTGGTCATCTTCACATCTTTTGATTTATCCCAATCTTCGCCATACCCCATATGCATATATACAGTATCTGCTCCAGAGTTGTAAAGGAGACCCTTATACCTTACGGTAGTTTTATCTCCCTCTGCTATTACATTTGGTATTAATATAACTCCGTTTTTCACATAACTGTTATACATTAAAAACCAACCCTTTCAATTAGATTTTGAGTTTCATAAATAGTATCTAAAATTTAAAATAATTATATGCTAGTGCTTTTTAACATAACATACTTCTACTTATCAATAATGTTAAAAATGCACTTCCAATGTTTGTGCATCGCACGGCTATAGAAAAGAATAACATTACGAGGCACAAGTGCTTTTTAACATAACATTTTTCTACTCATTGATAATGTTAAAAATGCACTTCCAATGTTTGTGCATCGCACGGCTATAGAAAAGAATAACATTACGAGGCACAAGTGCTTTTTAACATAACAAATCGAGGAGAGATTATTTTGTTTCCTACGAAAAATAAGGAAGAAACAATGTAATGTAAGTTGCAGCACTTGTAGTTTTAGCATTTTTATTGATGATTATGGTATAATATAAGTTGATTAAGCAATGTTCTTTATTACTAATATTTGTAGATATGTTCAGGTGAAAAACAATGGAAAACTTTTTTTTGATCAATGTTTTAAAAGCTTTTGGAGTACTGGGTTTATTTGGATTTATTTTAGGATTGTTATGCTTTATTGCTGTTTATTTTATTGATGAAAAAGAGGTAAGAGAAAGTAAGAGCAATTTCAGCACTACCTTAGGTAATGCTCTTTTTATAGTGCATTCTATTTTTGAGCCTGGAAAGAAGCCGCAAACCGAACAGGTTATTTGGGTAAAAAAAAGAAGAACTCCAGTTGAGAGAAGAGTGCTGGGATTATCGGAGTTAAATTATGATAAAATTCACATAAAAGGTTATAGTGGTATAAAAAACAAGAGATACGTAAGAAAATCAGGACTTTAATATTTCATAACCTTTCGGCCTTGGCTTTCCATGAATTTTTGTATGGTTACTATTTATTTGTAAAGACAAACTTTTTTAAAAAATATTATATATTTTATAATAGCAAGATCAAATTAGAAGAGTTAGGTGGGATATACCATGGATAAAGTTATATGTGTTTACAGTTCCTCTAGCTGCGCAATCGACAGGATATACTTTGATACTGCCTACAAACTTGGCCGTGAAATAGCAAAAAGGGGGGACACTTTTCTTTACGGTGCCGGAATGATTGGACTGATGGGAGCCGTAGCAAAGTCTGTACATCAGAATAATGGAAAAGTCATTGGAATAATACCTGAAGCCCTGAACGTAGAAGGTGTGGTATATGAGAACTGTGATGAACTGGTAGTAACACCGGGTATGCGAGAGAGAAAGGCACTTATGGATGAAAGGTCTGATGCTTTTATAGCACTCCCTGGAGGATACGGGACTTTGGAGGAACTTCTTGAGATAATAACCCTAAAACAGCTTAGGTACCATAATAAGCCTATCATAATTATTAACATAAATGGGTTTTATAATAGCCTTTTAGAGCAGTTTGAAAAAATTGTCCGTGAACAGTTTGCCAAAGAAGAATGTAAAAATTTGTACTTTGTAACGGAGGATGTTTTGGAAGCCCTTGATTATATTGATTCTTACAAGCCTTGCGAATTTGAGCAAAAGTGGCTTACAGATGTAGATCCTGATAAAACTTTGTAAAGAAATTAACAAAAAAATTTATCATTTTTGTTCGAAAAATAAATTATTATGATATAATGTTAGCTGTGATTTTTTAAAAGACGAAAAACGCATAGATTGGGGTAATACCTGATTTTTGCGTTGACCCAATAAAGTGGGTTAATACTTGAATTTTCATAAAAGTTAGAGTGAAGGGGGATAAAGATTCATGAATTATTCACACGAAGTTGAAGGTATGATTTGTGTAAAAAAAGGACCAAATCATGGACCTGCCCCAATTCCTGAAGAAGGAAAATGGGTTAAGGCAAAGGAAGTTACCGATATATCAGGTCTGTCACACGGGGTGGGCTGGTGCGCGCCGCAGCAGGGCTGCTGTAAACTTACTCTGAATGTTAAGAATGGTATTATTGAAGAAGCTTTGGTTGAGACACTCGGATGTTCCGGAATGACTCACTCAGCTGCTATGGCAGCAGAGGTATTGGGTGGAAAGACAATACTTGAAGCTTTAAACACAGACCTTGTTTGTGATGCTATCAATGTTGCCATGAGAGAAATATTCAAGCAGCTTGTGTACGGAAGAACACAGACTGCATTTTCAGAAGGCGGCCTTCCAATCGGAGCAGGTCTTGAAGATCTGGGCAAGGGCCTGCGTTCCCAGGTTGGTACAATGTTTGGAACCAAGGACAAGGGTGTAAGATACCTTGAAATGGCAGAAGGATACATCCTGAACATTGGACTTGACGAAAATAGTGAAGTTATCGGATATAAGTTCGTTCATCTTGGAAAGATGATGGAAGCTATCAGAAAGGGTATTGACCCTAAGGAAGCTTATGAGAAAAACATAGGAACATATGGAAGATTTGCGGAAGCTGTTAAAGTAATAGACCCAAGACACGAATAATTAATGAATAAGAAGAGAGGTGAACTTAAGTGATTAGATTTGAAGGTTATGAGAGAAGAATAGACGGAATAAATAAATGCATGGCGGAATACGGTTTTAACAGCCTTGAAGAGGCTAGGGAATTCTGCCTGTCTAAAGGTATAGATGTTGATAAGATAGTTAAGGATGTACAGCCTATAGCTTTTGAAAATGCTGTTTGGGCATATACCTTAGGATGCGCAGTAGCACTAAAGAAAGGTATAAAGACTGCTGCTGAGGCTGCTGAAGCAATAGGTATCGGATTACAGGCTTTTTGTATTCCGGGTTCTGTTGCAGACAGCAGGAAGGTTGGTATAGGTCACGGTAACCTTGGAGCAATGCTTTTAAGGGAAGAGACAAAGTGCTTCTGCTTCCTTGCAGGCCATGAATCTTTTGCTGCTGCAGAAGGTGCTATCGGTATAGCAAAGACTGCAAACAAGGTAAGAAAAGAACCTTTGAAGGTTATCTTAAACGGTCTTGGTAAGGATGCTGCATACATAATTTCCAGAATAAACGGTTTTACTTATGTACAGACAGAATATGATTATGGCACAGGTGAACTTAAAGTAGTACAGGAAAAGGCATTCTCAAGCGGAGAAAAGGCAAAGGTAAAAGTGTATGGAGCCGATGACGTAAATGAGGGTGTGGCTATAATGGCTAAGGAGAGCGTGGATGTTTCCATTACAGGAAACTCAACAAATCCAACAAGATTCCAGCACCTTGTTGCAGGTACATACAAGAAATGGGCATATGAAAACGGCAAGAAGTACTTCTCTGTTGCATCAGGTGGTGGAACAGGAAGAACCCTTCATCCGGATAACATGGCAGCAGGACCTGCTTCCTACGGCTTGACGGATTCAATGGGTAGAATGCATGGAGATGCACAGTTTGCAGGTTCATCTTCAGTTCCTGCTCACGTTGAAATGATGGGACTTATAGGAATGGGTAACAATCCTATGGTTGGAGCAACAGTAGCAGTTGCAGTTGCTATCGAAGAAGCATCAAAATAAAGTGGGGCTGTGTGAAACAGGTTGCTCCCATAAAGCTTCAAAGCCAGTGAAAAAATCCTTCTACTGCTTTTAGTATTTCCCAAAAGCCGGATTTTTTCACTCGGAAGTATTGCTTCTTAGGTCGATGAAGCTTTATTTTAGCAATCCTGTTTTCACTCACAAAATGTTTGTAGAAGAAAGCTGCCGGTTAAGGCAGCTTTTTTGCTATTTAACAAGTTTGATACCATAAGTTCCATAATCATTTACGTCTGGAGAAGTCTCTCCGTTTGCCTGGTAGGTAATAAATCTGCCTGTAATGTCTGTCTGTCCTCCCGAGTTTACTGCTCCTTCAAGGAAGAATGTTGCAAATCCAAGTACCTTTACATGTTTTTTACCGTTTATTTCAAGTGTGTTTACCACCGGTATGAATATTATCCTGGAACAGTTTTTATTGTAATAGGTATGGGTACAGACAGGAGTATGGCTGCAGCTGCTTACCAGGGTATTTATTGCATTTTCGGTCTTTTTGGCTATGACACCAGTTTCGGTAGGAATTAAATCTCCTATCTTTATTGTTCCGCCATAACCGTATAAAAGATTATTTTCATAGATTGATGCACCACCGCCGCCCAAAGCAATTGCAGCATAGTTACCGTTATAACCGTCACCGGCTCCTTCCTTAAGAGTATAAAGGTTGCCGTAGACAAAGGTTTGCTGCACTACAGCGATTGGCCTGGCTCCGCTTATGGCAGAGATGTTTTCTACTTTTGCCTTAGCCACTGCTTCTACATCCTGGGTGCTTTTGCCAAATACTTTTGCAAAATAGTTATTTACAGTTTTTATTCCCCTTACCTCTACCGAACGTTCTGTTTCATCAACAATAATTGATTTTTCTTTAAGCCCGCTGTTATTTTTATCAATATATGCGTTTGTTATATTCCATGTGTTGGTTGGATTGGCCACTAACTCCTGGACACCTGCCAGGGCTGCAGCGTCAATTGTATTCGAAAGCCTGGCCTTTTCATAGGATATTATACCAATGTCGACAGATACTGCAGCAAACCCTACGATTACCGTAAGCATCATTGCAAAAAAGACTGTAGATGTACCCTTTTGGTTTTTTAAAACAGAATACAGATTCATAATGTTACCCTCCTAATGGCTTGGTCCCTATGGGTATACCTTCTTGAGGCTTCATGAAAGCAGTGCAAATTTTAAAAATGGTTATATAATATAATTCGATAAAAGTTTTCAAAATCTTGTCTTAAAGCCTGGGCCTAAAGCCTCAATTTCATCTGGTGATTTTGAACTTTATTTTGTATGGTGCTTTTGGCTTTGTATAAACTAATTAGCAAATTTATCATACCTTTTTTCATTTTTTCAGTATAATTATTTGAATGGGCATATTCTTTTAAACTGTAGGACGGAGTTTGTAATATTAAATTTATTTTTCTTGGTGATTATGTTTTGAAATTTCTGCTTGAGGGGCGTATAATTGAATTATTGGCGTCTCGCAGGTGAGGGGCTTAAAGTTTTAAGATACTTTATGATAAGGGGAAACAGATATGGAAAGTTACAGACTTCGTGAGGAACTGGTTAATTCCAAAAGAATAGTAATAAAAGTGGGAACATCTACATTGACCTATGACACGGGAAAAATGAATTTTTCAAGGATTGATAAGCTTGTTAGGGTTATATCCGATCTTATAAACCAGGGAAAAGAGATTGTACTGGTTACTTCAGGGGCTATAGGAGTAGGCGTAAGCAAATTAAAGCTTGAGTCAAAGCCCAGGACGGTCCGTGAGAAGCAAGCAGTTGCAGCGGTTGGACAGTGCGAGCTTATGCATATATACAGTAAGTTTTTTTCCGAATACGGTCATGTGGTGGGACAGATCCTACTAACCCGGGATGTGGTAGAAAACAGCAACGGAAAGAAAAATGTTGTAAACACATTTGAAACTTTGCTGGAAAAGGGAATAGTACCTGTAGTTAATGAGAACGATTCTGTAGCCGTTGATGAGATAGAATCCGGTATAAACAGAGTTTTTGGAGACAACGATACCCTTTCTGCTATTGTTGCGGAACTTGTTAATGCAGACCTGCTTATAATCCTTTCGGATATTGACGGATTTTATGACTGTGACCCTAGAACAAGTTCATGTTCCAAGATGATTTCGGTTATAGAGGAAATAACACCCGAGATTGAGAAATGTGCAGGAGGAGTTGGAACTTCCAGAGGTACCGGGGGTATGGTCACAAAGCTTACAGCTGCCAGGATTGCTACAACGGCAGGTGTAAATATGGTTATTGCCAATGGAGATGACCCGTGCATAATTGCAGATATTATAGACGGTAAAGATATAGGATCACTTTTTGTGAAGCAAAAATAGTATTTTTGCAGCTATTTAAAAACAGGGAGGGAATAAATTCTAAAACATTCGAATTTTAAAAATCAAGGAGGGAGTAGCTTGAAGAAATTTGTATCAATAATCCTGATTGTTTTCATGTTGGCTGTTATGCTCCAATCATATGCAAAAGATGACAGCGGCATATCCATATCCTATGACAGTGCTAGGGAGACTATGCTAAAAAACAACAGGACAATAAAGAGCCTTCAACTGGCTGAAAGAAAAGCATATTATCAGTACAGCAGTGCTGTTCAGGGTACAAAAGGTATCAATACCGAGGGATTTACAACAGAGACTCCTTATGGTGATATGCACATAAGCTTTCCGGGAGATTTTCAGATATTACTTACGAAGCAAAAGGAGCTGTATCCGCTTTCGATGAAATATTACTGGGATATGACCAATAGTAGAAAGCTTACAACAGAGAAAGCTTTGGAGTTAGGACTAAGGGATTTGTATTTAGGCTTTATGAAAGCCCATAGGGATTATGATATGGGTTTAAAGAAGCTTGAGCTGGCAAAAAAGAAATATAATGTCAGCAAGCTTAGATTTGACCAGGGCCATATCTCAAAACTTGAATTTGAGGAGGCCGAATACAACTTAACAAAATCCCAAAAAGACATGGAGGCAGCTGCTAGAAGCAAGGAGAATATGTTAAGGACGTTTAATTCCTACATAGGGGTCCCTATTGATACAGGGTATGATAAGGTGATTTATAAAGAGCTGTCAAGCGGTCTTGTGTTAAAGCCTGTTGATTATTATATCGAGAAAGCTTTAAGCGAAAGACTGGAAATTACAAGCCTTATGGAAGAGATAAAGCTTAAGGAGCTTCATCTGTCGATTCTTAAGAAAAACAGAGCAAATGAAATATATGTAAAGATAAGAAAAGAGTATGACGATGTTTCAAGAGAACTAGAAAGCCTTAAAATCAAGCTTGAAAAGGCAAAGCTTGATGTGGAGGATGATATAAAAAGTGCATATATAGACATTAAAAAAGAAGGATATAATGTTAAGAGCATGGCAGAAACCTTGAACATGCAAAAAAGGAGCTATGAAAAACTGGAAAGCCAATATAAACAGGGCTTAATGCCAAGGATTGCACTTGATGAAATGGAAATTGGCCTTAGAGAGTTAAAAAACGGATTTGATCTGGTTGTATACGGCTATAATACAAAACTGATGAAATTAAATGAGGCTGCCGGTATCGGTCCGGCATATTAGGAAGGATGGTGTATATGAAGAAGAGAACTGCAGGTTTGATTATAGTGTTGTCATTGGTTCTGACCTTTACAACGGTTTTGGCAGTTGAAAGTAATTTTCTATTAAATATAGAAGGCTTCAAGAAGCTTGCTGTAGAAAACAGCAGGCAGTCGGCAATAGATGACCTTGAGATTAAGGCCAGGGAGAGTGCCTTGGAGGATGCAAAACACGATGCTGAATTCGTGTCATACACAGGTACCAGAAGTGATATGTATGGTGTGGGGATAAAAAAGGAAGTAACTCCTTTGGAAGCAGAAGCTAACCTTGAGTATGCCAAAAAGGAAAAGGAAGAGAATTTAGAGAACCTAAGACTTGATGTTTATAAGGCAACACTGGGCTTGCTGCTTGCGCAGAAGGAACTCCAAATGGAGGCAGAAAAGCTCTACATACTAAAGGAAAAATACTCAATGGTTGAAGCCAGGTACAAGGAAGGGAAAATTACAGACAATGACCTTTATGATGCAAAATATGCTTTAGACAAAAAAGCAATTGATAAGGATAAGGTTGAAAAAAAGGTCCAGTCTGCAGGTCTTGAGCTTAAAAGACTCTTAAATCTGAAGCTTGACGAGACTCCTCTGAAAGTTGAGGATGAGCTGGTACTATCAACCTGGGAAGATATAGATATAGAAAAGATTGTTCTGGAAGCTCTTAACAAGAGTGCGGATATCTTTAAAAAGAGTGAAGAGTTAAAGGCAAAGGAAAAGACTTTGGAAGTAACCGGAGAATATTATAAGGACGGGGACTTTACATATGACGATAATAAAGTAAATCTTGAGACTACGAAGGTTGGCCTGGAGGATGCAAAAACAAATCTAGAGGTACAAATTAGAAATAAATACAATGATATTCTAACGAAAAAGGATAAGGTTGAGTTAGCACAGCAGTGGGAAGGTATACAGGAAAAGAAACTGGATAATGCAGAGCTAAAGTACAAAAAAGGTCTTATAAGCAAAGAAGAGCTTTTTAATGCAAAGGAAAAATTCCTGGATGCACAGTATCAGAAGTTTGCTGAAATTCATGATTATAATGCTTTAAAAGCCGAGTTTGAGGCGTTATACAAATAGTAAGGATAGGACGAGCACCCCAAAAGGGTGTTTTACCTTATATGTGACTTGGTTTAACTAACATCGCACGGACAATTAGCCTTGGTGCACAGCTTAAAACTATTTATAAAAAGGTAAGTGGTGTATAAATGATTATTAATATTAAAAACCTGGAGAAGGTATATAAAAACGGTAAAATTGAAGTTAAGGCTTTAAAGAAAGTAAGCCTTGGAGTAGAGCAAGGGGAGTTTTTATCAATAATGGGGCCTTCGGGTTCCGGAAAGTCTACCCTGATGAACATAATAGGGTGTTTGGACAGGTCCACTGCTGGAGTCTATGAACTGGACGGAGTTGATATTTCAAAACTAAATGATGTTGAACTGGCAAAAATCAGAAATCTAAAGATAGGATTTGTCTTTCAGTCATTTAATCTTCTTCCCAGGATGACTGCCCAACAGAATGTTGAGCTTCCGATGATTTATGCGGGGGCAGGCCTAAAAGAAAGAAGAAGAAAGGCTGCAGAGGCACTGGAAAAGGTGGGACTTAAAGACAGGATGCATCACAAACCCAATGAGATGTCCGGAGGACAGAAGCAGAGAGTTGCCATTGCAAGAGCGCTTGTAAACGATCCAGCTATCATACTTGCGGATGAACCTACAGGCAACCTGGACAGTTTTTCAGGAGAAGAGATTATGGCAGTTTTCCAGGACTTAAACAGAGAAGGGGTTACAGTAATTCTTGTTACCCATGAACCGGATATCGCACAGCATACAAAGCGCATTGTGAGCTTCAGGGATGGATTCTTGATAAAAGATGTAAAGGTTTTGGAACCGCTTGGTGCCAGGGAAGTTATAAAAGGCTACAAACTTGAACATATGGCTTAACAGTTATGATACGGATTATATGTATTTGTTAGAATGAATTAGGGAGGTACCAATATGAAAAAGAAGTTGATAGTGGTTGCTATAATATTAGTAGTTTTTGCAGGGCTTATAGGCCTGAATGTACTTATCAGTAAAAGTACCAGGACGGTTTTTAACCAGGGCACCACTTATAGTGTAAAGACAGTAGCAATTGAAAAAGGAAGCATTTCTTCCTCCATCTCTGCTTCCGGTAACATTGAAGAGGTAAAGCAGTACGAAGTATATGTTGATACGCCTTTAAAGGTCAATAAGCTTTTAGTGGAGAAGTATGAGAAAGTGACAAAAGGTCAGAAGCTTATGGAGCTTGACCTTGAAGGTCTGGAATCAGAACTTGAAAAGCTTAAAATAAACAGGAAGGTTCAGGAGCTTTCAAAGAACTCTCCTGCTGTTGAGGCGGAAATAAAAAGAGCGGAGTCTGCTGTAAAAAGTGCAGAGAGAGCTCTAAATGACAGTGTGGAAAAGTATAATAACAGCAAAACACTTTATGATGCACAGGCCATATCAAAAAGTGAGCTTGACATGGCAGAGAAAGCTGTAAATGAAGCAAGAACGGCTTTAGATAATGCAAAGATTACGCACAGGTCTGCCCTGGAGAATAAAGATGTTGACAGAAAAATTAAGGAAGAGAATCTTGGGGCAACAATATTGGGTATTTCTGATTTGGAGAAAAAAATTGAAAAATTAAAGGACTCAATGCTAAGTCCGATAGATGGAATACTTGTCGAGGTCAATGTTCAGGAGGGTTCATTTACCAGTAATGTGCAGCCTGTATTTAGGATTATAAATACCGACAAACTTCAGGTCAAAGCTTCTGTTAGTGAATTTAACATGAAGGATGTCAAGGCAGGACAGAAGGTAAAGATAACAGGTGAAGCCATTGATGAGGAAGCTGAAGTAATGGGAATAGTTGACAGTATATCACCGGTTGCAAAACTAAACAGGACAGCCGGGGGAGAAGAAGTTGTGGTTGAGGTTATCATTTCGATAGATAATACGGATGCCAGGCTAAAACCAGGCTTAAGTGTTGACTGTGAGATACTGACAAACGAGAAGGAAAACATAACCGTTGTGCCACAAAATACTACAAAAGAGGATAAGGATGGAAAGTTGTTTGTGTACCTGGTTGATAAGGAAAAGAATATCATGGTTCAAAGATATGTAAAGCTTGGAATAGTATCCGATATGATGGCAGAAGTATTGGAAGGATTAAGTACAGGGGATGTTGTGGTTCTTGACCCACAGCCTTTTTATAAGGACGGGGCCAGAATACGGATAACAGAGAATAAATAAAAGAGGTGTTTTTTAAATGAGCTTCTTTGAAAGTTTTAAACAGGCTTTAGATAGCCTAAAAGCCAATAAACTAAGGTCTATTCTGACAATGATAGGCATTATAATGGGTGTGTTCTCCATTATTACCATAATGGCTTTGGGAAATGCTGCTGAAGAATATATCAGCGGCGAGTTTGAAAAAATCGGAGCAAATACACTTACCTTATCATATAAGAGTAACAATGCAAGCAGAGATGAATGGCTTTTGCTTGAGGATATGGAAACAATAAAGAAGGCTTCACCGGAGATTAAAAATATTGCAACCAATATTCAGCGCGGCGGTACATTAAGGATGGAGTCGAAAATAAGGAATGCACAGGTTAATGGAGTATCTTCACAGTATAAGAGCTTTGCTCCTATTGAAATGGCTGCAGGAAGGTTTATTAATGATTTTGATATATCAGCAAGGTTAAAGGTTGTTATAGTAGATGAGTATTTTGCACAAAGGTATTTCAAAAAAGTAGATATTGTAGGTGAGACAGTCAAGTTCAAAACCGGTTCGGGTAAAAGCTACAATCTTAAAGTTGTAGGTGTTACAAAAGCGGGAAATGATATGTTTAAGGGTATATTGGACAACGAAGACTTTCCTACATATGTCTACATGCCCATAACTACAGTTCAGAACATGTTTTATAATGTAAAAAGGCTGGACAGCATAATGGTTACAATAGATAGTGATAAAAATGTCAAGGAGATAGGAGACAGGATTGTAAAGGCCCTGGAAGCTAAGAAAGGAAAAGAAGATACCTATATCACATATAGTTCTCAAGACTCCCAGAAAATATTCTCAAGTATAATAAACGTTGTATCTGGAGTCCTCCTTGTTATTGCAGTAATAACACTAATAGTTGGAGGAATCGGTATAGTAAACATATTATTGGTATCGGTAACCGAAAGGATACGTGAGATAGGAATAAGAAAGGCATTGGGGGCACAAAAGAAAGATATTGTACTTCAATTTATAACTGAATCTATTATCATGACAGGTATCAGCGGTTTGATAGGTATAGGGCTGGGAGTTGGTGCCGGAAGCATAATTTCAGGAATGATCAAGATTCCTCCTGTTGTTGATATTCCGGTTATTATTTCAGCTTTTCTGGGTTCGGTTACGTTGGGCCTCATATTTGGTGTATATCCTGCAAAGAAGGCCGCGGACCTTGACCCTATAGAATCGCTGCGGTATGAATAAGGAGAGTAAAATAATAAAACCCGGAGAAAACTCCGGGTTTTTTATATGGCCTGTTATCTAGTCACCCTCACTGCTGCCACCAAAATCAAATAAGTTTGGAATTAAGGTTTTATCAAATGGTATCAATGTATCATCCCTTAGATAGCCTGTATCAGGCCCATGTACATTACAATACTCTCCCTCGGGCAGTTCGTATACCAAATCCGATGGCTTCTTATCACCTGGCTTAACAGGTACATAAGGTACGGGACGCTGAATAAATACCTTTTCTACTATGGATTCAAAGGGGCAATAATCACCCACTAGCATATTTCTCCCATAAACATCCTTGCTGTCCTTGCATACACGAGCTTTAACATGTACATCACATAAATCCTCTTCAGCAGGCTCGGTTCCCTTAATGAACAGTTCCGTTCTCACAGCCGACCCCCTAGGGTCCTGAGCACATAAGTCTGTTGCAATTTTACCTGAATAAATACAGACTGTTTTTTTCACAATACCTTTAGGTTCGGGAAAATCGGTGGGCTTTAAACCTTCGTGAGCCTTTTCCATAACATCGCGCCAGATCTCCTGTGCCCTGTTGGACTCAGATTTTATTATAGTAACATTTTTATCATATCCATACCAAACTGCACCTACATAATAGGGTGAGTAACCAACAAACCACTTGTCATAGTTGTTGCTGGTGGTACCGGTTTTACCAGCCGTAGGCATTTTTCCGCCCTGCAGCTGTCCGCGTCGGTATGCCGTACCACCCGGTTCACTTACAACGCCCTTCATCATATCAGTAACTATATAAGCTGCCGTTTCATCATAAACTATACTGCTCTTCGGTTTCTTTTCCAGGAGGACATTTCCTTTCATATCCAATACCTTTGTATAGGTTATAGGCTCATAATAAAGTCCCTTACTTGCAAAAGGCACATATGATGCAGCCATCTGCAAAGCATTTACACCTTCCCTGGGGCCTCCCAAGGCAATAGACAGGTATTTCTCATCATCCCTGTTAATGTCTACCTTCTTAAGATACTCTGCAGATAAATCCTTGCCCAAATAGTCCTGCCAGACCCTTGCAGCTACTACGTTTACCGACTTCTTAAGAGCGGTTCGGATTGAAGTAAGTCCATCGTAGCCATTATCGTAGTTTCTGGGGTATAAACCTTTGTTAACACCCTGCATGTATACCGGTACATCATCTATTATAGTGGCAGCTGTAATCAATCTTTCATTGACTGCTGGACCATATACGGCTATAGGCTTGAAGGTTGAACCTGGTTGTCTCTTTACCTGTGGATCGGAGGCTCTGTTAAGCGGCATGCCTACCTTTTTACCGGCACCGCCATATAAGGCTACAACATGGCCGTTGCTTGGATCGATTATAACCATGGCTCCCTGGGGAGGAAGGCTTGTTTTTTTATTTATCCTGCTAAAATATTTATCGTTCTGGAATACTTCATCCATGGCTTTTTGAATCCTGGTATCCATGGTTGTATAGATATCCAAACCGTTATTATAAATGGTTTTGATGGCAAGTTCCTCGGAATAGCCCTTTTCCATAAGATCTTTTTTTATATCCCTTATTACCTGATCAACAAAATACGGCTGATTGCTTGTGACTTCGGCAGAGCGCTTGTTGAAATCTGCAAATACCAGCTCTTGATTTATCGCTTCGTCATACTCTTTCTGTGTTATATACCCCTGATTAAGCATTTCCTCAAGTATTGTCTTCTGACGTTCAATATTGTTTTCTTTTCCCTTTTTAGTGAAGGGGTCATATTTTGCAGGCCAATTGGTGATGCCGGCAAGAGAAGCACTTTCTGCCAGGGAAAGCTTACTTACATCCTTGTTAAAGTATGTCTTTGAAGCTGACTGTACTCCATAACAGTTCTGACCCATATATATAAGGTTCATATAAAGCTCCAGGATCTGGTCCTTACTTAAGTTGCGCTCCAGGTCCATGGCTATCCACCATTCCTGAACCTTACGCTTTACAGATCGCTGATCATTTCCGGTCAGGTTCTTTACCACCTGCTGGGTAATAGTACTTCCACCGTGAGGAGATGCTCCAGGCTTAAAGAAATTTATTACAGCTCCGAATATTCTTCTTAAGTCAATACCGGAATGTTCCCTAAAACGCTTGTCTTCTATAGCTACAAATGCATCCTTCAAATCCTGTGGGATGTCCTTGTAGTCAACCATCTCCCTGTTTTGTGCACCCCGAAGAGGCATAATAACGTTTCCAGCAGAGTCGTATACATGTGTAGTAAACCCTTTAAGTGTTAACTGCTCGGGTGTGATTTCCTCTGCCGTTCTAACATATGCGAATACCATACCCGACAGTATGCCGCCAATGATGCAAGAAATAATTATACCAAGAATCAGTAAAATCTTAATAACCAGCAATGTGACCTTAAACGCTGATCTAAACTGCTTCTTTTTATTGCTTTTGGCAGCTCCATTAGAAACAGTTTTTGTTTTAGAGTTCATAAAAGTTCCTCTCCTTTAATTCAAAGCAAGTATAATTTAGTGCTTATAACATATGTATTATAGCTCATATCTTTAAGACATTAATCTAAACATCTTACATTATAACATAAAAATGTTATTTGTGATTAAAAAATCTTATCAAATTCGTTTTATGGTCCTTACCTATAGTTGCTTTAATCTGTACTATTTTCCAGGAGTTAATTTTAATAACCATTTCCTGTTGAAAAAGTACAAAATATTGTTTAAACTTATATTATATGAATTTAGGAGGTGTAGGATTGGAGATTAAGGTTGGAGAAATAATAAAAGCCAAGAGACAGGAAAAAAACTATTCTCTTATAGATTTCTCAAAAGTAATCGGAATTTCCCCCGGATATCTTTCCCAGCTGGAAAATGGACGAAAAGCAAATCCTAAATTGGAAATAGTATTAAGGATAATAAAAGTGCTTGATATTGACATTGATATGCTTTTAGGGTTGGACAGCCCTAATGAGAACCTGAACCTCAAGATACCGTCCCTTCTAAAGCTTGTTCTGGCTAAGGACAGAAATTTTAAGGTTTTGGAGGATAAGGAAGTATTAAAGAAATTGTGTGGTATAATTGATAAGTCTTTAGATAGCAAGTATCTTATCGATAATAAAGAGCTTTACGAATTGTTTTTAGAGGATATTTACATACAGATTGAAACAACCTTAAAACGGTATATGGCCTTTCAAATAGTAAAGGAAGTAATGTAACCAATGCAATTTTCAAATAGCGTTCACAAATTGCCCCTCTTGATTCATAGTATGAGTAAAGGGGGTTTTTTTATGAGTAGAAAAACCAATCTTTACCATCGTCTATGGTATGTCAGGAAAAATAGGAGAAAGCTACATATTTACATTATAATTGTAATTGCCCTGATTGTTCTTATGCTTTTTATTTCTTTCGTTGAAAACAGGATGAAGCTAAGCCTAATGGAGATTTCAGAGTATAGGGTTAAATCTATAATATCCAGAACTGTAAGTGAGGCAGTAAATAATAATTTTCCCGACAATGTAGACTATGAAGAAATTGTAATTATAAATAAGGATGAAAATGAGAGGATAAACTCAATACAAACTGATGTAGTTAAGCTAAACAGGATATTTTCCAGGATAACCCTTGAGATTCAGAATGATCTGTCTGAATTAAAGGATGAGAGGATATCTATCCCCTTGGGTGTCATACTTGGGAACTCCCTGTTTTCTGCCGGAGGACCCGATATTAATGTAAAAGTAATACCTGCCGGAAGTATTGAAACAGATTTCAGATCGGAATTTACCAGTGCCGGTATTAATCAAACAAAGCACAGAATATATCTTTTGGTTAAGACCAATGTTGGTATAGTGGTTCCATTTATGGAGAAGAAATCTGTTGTAACAACAAGTATTCCGGTGGCCGAGACAATTATTATAGGCGAAGTACCTGACTTTTATATGAATTACGGAGGTAACGGCGAGTTTTAAGCTTTAAAAAAATTAAGGTCGTAAACCGACCTTAATTTTTTTAACTATGAGTTTGAAGCATTTTCCTTCTCTCTTTGGTCATATAACTGTTCAACAATGGAAGCTTTTTCATTTTCCTTATCTTTACCCGGACGATTTTTTTTGAGGATACCTTTGTTGGAGGTTTGATTATCTAAAGTACTGTCAGCCATTTTGCATTTTCCTTCAAACACACTGCCTTCTTCAGTAATGAGACTGTGTACCAGAATATCTCCATATAGTTTTGCAGTTGATAGGGCCCTTAGTACTCCTTTTGACTCGATATTTCCTTCTACTTTTCCGGAAACAAAAATATTATTTGCAAATATGTTTCCGCTAATTACTGCATCCTTACCTATATAAACGTCGCCGTTAATTCTAACGTCTCCGTTTATTCTTCCGTCGATTCTGATGGTACCTTCTGTCTCAATATTGCCTTCAAATGTGGAATTGGTACCTATAAGAGTATCAAAAACATCTGGACTGCTGGTGTCTTTTTTACTAAACATGTTAAACCTCCTTTTTTAAGTTGGTGTTGCAGTTATATATAAAAATTTACAGCTATTTTGTATCCAGATATTTAAGCGGGTCTACCGCAACATTATTGATACGCACCTCAAAATGCAGATGGTCTCCTGTACTTCTTCCTGTGTTTCCTACCCTTGCAATTAAGTCGCCCTTATTTACACTTTGACCTTCTTTAACAAGAAGACTTGAGCAGTGGGCATACAGGGTGCTTAATCCATACCCGTGGTCTATAATAACAGTCTTACCATAGTTACCGTTCCAATCCGAAAAGACAACTTTGCCGATTGCGGCTGCTTTAATGCTCTGGCCGCGGGAGGCTGCAATATCAATTCCCTCATGTTTTCTTTGTCTAAAGTTTAGTGGGTCCGTACGCTGTCCAAAGGTGGAGCTTATTCTTCCGCTTGTAGGCCATAAAGTAGGAACAGCATCTATGTATTCTTTTAGTTTGGCTTCTGTTTCGGTAAGGTCATTTACAATACCCGGTTCGGATTTATTAATCTTCTCAAGGCTATCCAAAATACTCTTGAGTCTGTTGATATCATTAATAAAAGATCGGTCATTACGGCTTCCTGACCTGCTTACTGTAATCCTGTCCATATTTCCTTCTATGTACTTTTTGGTCATATCCTTATACATGGTGTTGAAGTCTTCTATCAATTTATTCTGGTTGCTTTTTTGCTTAATAAGAGAAGATATTTCTTCTTTTTTTTCATTTAAAAGGCTCACCTGCTGATTATTGAGTGCTGAAATCTTTGCTACCTTGTCATTTAACATCCTGTTTTCATATAAAAGATATGTAATTAATAGTCCGGAGCATATTATAAATGTTAAAGCTATAGTGCCTAGAGTCAGAAGCTTGTATCGTACCGAAGATATCTTAAACACCTTTACATCATTTGTTGAGTGAGGTACTACCAGTACGGACCAGTATTTTTCCTTTCTTCCTAAGTATTCTTTTTTCATATTTACACCCTTCTAAATAACATAGCATCGTTTACAATTATATCATTGACAAAAGAAAAATAAAAGTAAACTTATAATTTTCTAAAATATTCAAAAAATATGTTTGCCTTAACATTATTATATACAATTTTTGGTTTTATAATTACATAACAAAGAAAATTTAGTCTATGAACCATGATCTTGTGTTTGTAATAGGATTATCTATTCTGCTTAATAGATTTTTAAACTGAACTGCTGCAGTTGCAAAGAAAAGTCTGGGTGTATCGGCATAAAAATGGAATTAAAGATTTTTTAATAGACAAAAATAACCTGCAGTGATAAAATTACAGTAAAATAGAATATTAAATTATAAGTGTCCGGTTTTTTATAGAACCGGCAAGAGGGAAATGGGTGTGAATCCCATGCGGTCCCGCCGCTGTATAGGGGAGGAGTTCTGCACATTATGCCACTGGGAGACCGGGAAGGCGCAGAATGACTGTGAACCTGAGCCAGAAGACCTGCTTATAGTTGGATTATTGCCATTATACCTACGAGCGATAGGCTGGTGAAGGCTATTTACTATGTTATTTTCCCCTTATCCTTGTCGGTAAGGGGTTTTAAGTTTTGAGGGAGGAATTTAAGTGCATCTTATTGACGGAAGCTTGCCTCTTTTGCATAATGCGGCATATGGAGCTATATCCGCAGGTGCCGTTGCATTGGGGATCAGGCAGTATTATAAGAATTCGTCAGGAAGTTATCAATACAAAATAGTAAGCGGTATTTTTACTGCATTTGTTTTCATGTCTACGGTTTTTGAGTTTCCCATGCCTTTTGGGTCAAGTGAGCATCCTACAGGTACGCCTTTGGTGTCAATTTTTATGGGGCCCTTGGTTACAGCCTTTTTAAGCTCCGTAGTTTTAGTCCTGGAGCTTTTTCTTAGGGAGGGAGGCCTTACAACACTTGGCGCAAATGTATTGTCACTTGGAATAGCAGGCGGCTTTGCAGGATGGGGAGTGTTTTATGGTTTGAGGAAGTTTAAATTGGGCCTTTTTATATGTGCATTTTTGGCCGGATTTATAGGAGACATATGCGTTTATGCAGTGACAGCAGCGCAGCTGGCGGCCGGGGGAATGGATTCAAAGTCCTTTATGTACTATTTCCTTGCTTTTGTACCGGGCCAGGTTCCTTTAGCGGTTATTGAAGGGCTTTTTACCGGATTTGTCATTAAGTTTATATATGAAAGAAGAAATGAGTTTTTAAAAGAATTTGGAGTTATAGGTGGATAGCCTGATACTGAAAGGAATTTATAAAATGGACAGATCCCTGTTAAAAATAATAATGGCTTTCACTTTGGTGACAGCTGTAAATGTCAGTAAAAGTGCAGAATGGCTTTTATTTATAGATTCCCTAATATGTTTTATCTATATTTTCTTTTTAAGGCTTAATATAAAGAGTCTTATAAAGATAATGGTTTTCGCATCTGTTTTATCTTTTATTCAGTTCCTTACAGCAGGTTCTGATATTGTTTTTTGTATAAATGTTTTTGGCAGCAATATGAACTTCTATTCGGAGGGTATAGAAAAAGGATTTTTAATGTTTTTAAGGATTTTGGGAAGCATGGGGATTGTATCAATTTTATTAGGTACCATGGGAATAGGCAGGCTTACTGCTGCATTAAGGAAGCTTAAATTACCTGCTGCATTTATTGAGGTTTTGATTTTATCCATAAAGTTTATTAATATCTTCAAAGAAGAGATATCATCCGTGACAAAAGCCCAGAGGGTAAGACTAGGCTATGGAAGCCCCGTAAAGTCCATACAGACATTAGGGAGCGCAGGAGGGATTGTTTTATGCAGGGGCTTTGACAGGAGTAAGGTTCTCTCCAAGGCTATGAAGAGCAGAGGATTTGATGGAAATAATACAATAGATTGATTGGGATGAAGTGGTATTATGACTATACTGGAAACCAGGAATTTATCTTTCTGGTACGAAAAAGACAGCCCGGTAATTAGGGGTATAAACATAAAAGTGGAAAAGGGAAGCTTCGTGGGACTGCTTGGAGCCAATGGTTGCGGCAAAACTACACTTATTCAGCATTTAAATGGCCTTTTAACACCCCGGGGGGGAGAAGTCCTTTTTAATGGAGTAAACTTAAAAAAACTTAAGGATAAAGAGATTTTTTCAAATATTGGATTGGTATTTCAAAACCCTGATGACCAGCTTATCGCCTTTACAGTTTATGAAGATATAGCGTACGGCGTTAAAAATCTGGGTATAACAGGAGTGGAGTTGGAAGAAAGAGTCCAGGATGCACTTAGGCTTTTGGATATTTTAGATATAAAGGATAGAGAAGTACATAAGCTTAGTTTCGGGCAGAAAAAGCGGACTGCAATTGCCGGAATACTGGCAATGAAGCCCCGTGTGCTCATGCTTGACGAGCCTACTGCAGGACTTGATCCCATGACGGCAAGCAGGCTCATGAAATCCCTTAAGAACATTGGAGAGACTGAAGGCATTACCATAATCGCAGCTACCCATGAAGTTGACTTTGTTCCCGTATATTGTGACTATGTTTATGTTATGCATGAGGGAAGCATATCGCTGGAAGGGGTACCTGAAAGTGTATTTATGAAAAGGGACATTCTAAGAAGCTGCAGTCTTCGCATACCTAGGGTAAGCCACCTTTTTGAGATACTAAATGAAAAGGACAATATAAGGATTGATAGCCCGGTAGTTACAATTTCGGGTGCAAGAAGAGCCATTAAAAAACACTTCAAATTGGCAAAGTAGTATATTAGCCAAAGTATTAAAATGATAGGAGATTTAAAATGCTTGAAAATATAGAAAAAGTAAGTCCGCAGGATATAGAAAAAAGGAGCTTTGAGATTATTTCGGAGATTATGGGTCCAAGGACTTTTCCACCCCTTCACGAGCCTATAATTAAAAGGGTTATACATACCACGGCAGATTTTGATTATACGGATTCTTTAAAATTTGATGAGAATGCAGTGGAAAAGGGAATGGAAGCCATCCGGTCAGGCTTTAATATTGTTACTGATACCAAAATGGCTGAAGCAGGAATAAACAAAAGGGCTCTTGCGAATTTTGGAGGCAGGGTTATATGCCTCATGGATGATGAAAAGATTGCAGAGAAGGCAAAGGATAGAGGTGTAACCAGGGCCTCAATTTGCATGGAAGAGGCTTCGGCTAGTAAAGATAATAAGATATTCGTCATAGGAAATGCCCCAACAGCCCTGATAAGGCTCTACGAGCTAATAAAGGAGGGACTTGTATCTCCTTCCCTGGTTATCGGAGTACCAGTGGGTTTTGTAAATGTGGTTGAGTCAAAGGCGCTTATAAAGAAAGCCGGCATACCCTATATAGTTTCCGAAGGAAGAAAAGGTGGAAGCAATGTTGCGGCTGCAATAGTAAATGCCATACTTTACATGATGCGGTGAGTGTTTATGGACAGCTATACCATTATAAACGGCAAGAAATATAGAAAAGGCTATACTACAGGTTCCTGTGCTGCCGCTGCCTCCAAAGCTGCGGTTATGATGCTCCTTAAGGGAATGGAAATTGCACAGGCTGATATTGATACCCCCGCAGGTATAAGGCTTATTCTGCCTGTTTCGGATACAACCTTTTTTGAGGAAAGTGTGGAGTGTGCCGTTGTTAAAGATGGCGGAGATGACCCGGATGTAACTACAGGGCTTAAGATTTATGCCAGGGTGAGGCTAAGCAACGAGAAAGGCATCAGGGTGATTGGGGGAGAAGGTGTAGGTACGGTTACACTGCCCGGCCTTAGGGTTCCGGTAGGGCAACCTGCTATAAACCCTGTTCCCATGAAGATGATTATAAAAGAAGTCAGTGAGGTACTTCCGGAAGGAATGGGAGCTGACATTGTCATCCGGGTTCCAGGTGGAGAGGAAATAGCTGTAAATACATATAATCCAAGGCTTGGAATCATCGGAGGAATATCTATACTCGGTACAAAGGGTATTGTGGAGCCCATGTCTGAAGAGGCATGGAAGGAGTCACTGGCGCTGGAGCTTGGAATTCTTTCAGCAAAAGGAATAAAGCAGATTGTATTTACTTTTGGAAACTATGGTAATGACTTTATAACAAAAAGATTCGGAGTAGAGGATAAATATATTGTTACAATAAGCAATTTTGTAGGCTTTATGCTTGAAAAGGCTTTAGAGAACCACTTTGAGAGGATTCTAATGGTGGGGCATATGGGAAAGCTTGTAAAGGTTGCTGCAGGTATCTTCCATACCCACAGCAGAGTTGCTGACGCAAGGATGGAGACTATTGCTTCATACGCTGCGCTGGAGGGTGCCCAAAAGGACGTAATAGAGAAGATATTTGCATCAAGGACTACGGATGCGGCAGCAGAAATTATTGAGGTTTTTGGACTTCAGAACGTATATGAAAGAATAGTGAGAAATGTTTCAGCAAGGTGCAGGGAATTTGTTTTTAATAAGATAGAGATTGGTACTGTTTTATTTAACAAGGATAATAATCTTCTTGACATGGATGATATGGCAAGGAAAATACTTAAGAGTATAGGGAGCAGTTATGAGTAACAGGCTTTTTGTTGTGGGCGTTGGTCCGGGAAACCGGGAGCTTGTGAGCCCAGAGGCAATGAATATAATTGAGAAAAGCGATGTCTTGATGGGGGGGAAAAGAAACCTTCAGGCCTTTGACTACCCGGACAAGTTACAGGTTCCTATAGGGAATAACCTTAGAGAGATAATAATGTTTATACAAGATAATATTGAGTCAAAAAGGATTGTTGTGCTTGCCAGCGGAGACCCTAATCTCTACGGCATAACCGATTATCTTAAGGCAGAGCTTAAAGAAGTTGATATTTCGATAGTACCTGGTATAAGCTCGATTCAGTACCTTTGCAGCAAGGCTGGTATTAATCTTAATGATGTATATATAACCAGTGTGCACGGGAGAGAGGAGAACTTGACCGATATTGCAGCTAAAAATAAAAAGACTGCCGTATTTACAGGAGGAAAGCATACTCCCAAAAGCATTTGCAGGATGTTTTGTGAAAAAGGTTTGGAGGACCTTGTTGTTACAGTTGGGGAGAATCTCTCCTATGAAAATGAAAGAGTAGTAAAGGGGACACCCCAGGAGATAGCAAATATGGACTTCGATGTACTTTCTGTAATGGTTATAGAAAACAATGGAGCTGGAAAAGGACGGGGGACTTGTTTTAAATATACTACCCACGGACTTCCCGATCATATGTTTATTCGTGGGGATGTACCAATGACCAAACAGGAGGTTAGAGCCGTTTCGCTTTCAAAGCTTAAGCTTAAGGCGGATAGTATCGTATACGATATAGGAGCAGGAACAGGTTCAATTTCAATTGAGTGCGGGCTTTTGGCCAAAGAGGGCTTTGTATATGCCATTGAAAAGGATGGGGAGGCTTTGGAGCTTATAGAAAAGAATATTAGTAAGTTCCAGCTTGATAATATAAAAGTCGTAAAGGGTGAGGCACCTTTGGCGCTGGACATACTTCCGGAGCCTGACAGGGTTTTTGTTGGCGGTTCGGGTGGAAACATGGAAGAAATAATAGAATGGGTGGCTAAAAAGTGCAGGAGTGGCCGGGTTGTTGTAAATACTATTACACTGGAGTCCACATATGAAGCTATTAAAAGCTTTGAGAGTCAAGGATTTACCAATATTGAAATTACAGGGGTTGGTATTTCAAGGAGCAGAGAAGTAGGAGGAAAACACATTATGCAGGCTTTAAACCCTGTGTATGTTATTTGTGCAGATTTAGGAGGTCTATGATGCCGGGTAAGTTGTATGGAGTGGGTATAGGGCCGGGAGATCCGGAGCTTATTACAATAAAAGCAAAAAGAATAATTGAAAGTGTCGGGTATATTGCGGTTCCCAAGGCTAGTACAGATGGGGAAAGTCTTGCGTTGTCTATAGTAAAGGAGTATATACCGGATGAAGTAGAGATTTTAGAGCTTGTCTTTCCCATGAGCCATGATGGGAAACTGCTCTATTCTTACTGGAATGAGGCTGCATCAAGTATTTCCTCAAAGCTTGATGAGGGCCATGATGTAGCCTTTATTACCCTGGGAGACCCTTCGGTATACAGTACATATATGTATATACACAGGCTGCTTGGGGACAAAGGCTATGATGTAGAGGTAATACCGGGTATAACTTCGTTTTGTGCATCAGCAGCAAAGGCCGGGGTTAGTCTTGCAGAGAACAGCGAGACTATTGCCATAATACCTTCGGCGTATGAATGTGACAAGCTTGACATGATATTGGATTCCTTTGATAATATAGTTATGATGAAGGTCGCAAAAAGCCTTGCTGAAATAAATAAAAAACTTACAGAAAAGGGACTTGCTGACAAGGCTGTACTTGTATCAAGATGCGGCTTTGAAGACCAGATGATAGAGTTTGACCTTGATAAGGCAGCCCAAAGTAAGCTTAGTTACTTTACAACACTAATAATAAAGAAGAATGGGGTAAAATAGATCATGGTAGTTTTCGTAGGAGCCGGACCGGGAGACCCGGAGCTTATAACAGTAAAAGGCAGAAGGTACATAGAAGAGGCTGATGTTATAATATATGCCGGTTCTCTTGTAAATGAAGAGCTTCTTAAGCTTTCAAAACAAGACTGTATGGTATACAACAGTGCCAGTATGACTCTTAAGGACGTAGTAGAAGTGATGCGTGATGCCAGTATGTCAAATAAGCTGGCAGTAAGGCTTCATACCGGTGACCCGTCAATATATGGTGCTATCAGGGAACAGATGGACCAGCTTGACAATCTGGGAATAGAATACGAGGTAGTGCCGGGTGTCAGTTCTTTTTTTGCTGCAGCTGCGGCTTTAAAAAAAGAGTATACACTGCCCGGAGTAACCCAGACTGTTATCCTTACCAGGATGGAAGGGAGAACCGGTGTGCCCCAAAAGGAGAAAATAGAAGCGCTGGCATCCCACGGTGCAGCCATGGTTATTTTCTTAAGCGTGCACATGATGGACGAGCTTGTTGAGAGGTTAAAATGCGGGTACAGGCTGGACACACCTGTGGCAGTAGTATATAAGGCATCATGGCCACAGCAGAAAATTGTACGGGGAACTCTTGATAATATTGCAGAACTGGTTGTAAAAGAAGGAATAAAAAAGACTGCCCTTGTTGTTGTAGGGGACTTTTTAGGGAATGATTATGAGCTATCAAAGCTTTACGATGATAATTTCAGCCATGAATACAGGAGTGCAGGAGAATGAAAAAGGCTGTCATATCCCTTACCCAAAATGGTGCTGACCTGGCAGTAAAGCTTGGGAGTTCGATAGAAGCCGATATTTATGTTAAGAGTGAATATGCTTCTCACTATGGCTCCCTGTACAAAGGATGCAGTATACATCCTGTAGGGGAGATATTTGGCGACTTTGTAGGAAGCTTGTTCGAAAGCTGCGATGCCCTTGTATTTATAATGGCCTGCGGCATAGTTGTAAGATCTATTGCACCTTATATCAAGGATAAAAGGACAGATCCTGCTGTAGTTGTTCTGGATGAGAAGGGAAAGTTTGTCATAAGTCTTCTTTCAGGGCATATTGGAGGCGCAAATGCATTAGCCGGGGAGATATCGCTGGTTACTGGAGGGACCCCTGTTATTACAACTGCAACCGATGTAAATGATACTGTTGCTTTTGATGTCTTTGCCAAACAAAACGATTGTATTATAGAAAATTTTGAAGAATTAAAATATATAAGTTCAGAGCTTGTAAATAACAATAAAGTATATTTTTATTGTGATCATGATATACAAGGGGATCTACCTGAAAATCTGATTAAATTAAAGGGAAGTGGCTGTATTGACAAAGAAAATGCTGTAGTACTGTCAAGTAAAACAGATTTTGAGGTAAGTTCCAGGAAGGCTGTATTTATAAGGCCAAGGAATCTTATACTTGGTATAGGCTGCCGAAAAGGTATACTAAAGGAAAATGTAGAAGTGGCTGTAAGGGATTTTATGGATAAAAATAAAAGATCTATGGCATCTATAAAGTGTTTGGCTACCATAGAGCTAAAAAAGGATGAACAGGGACTTTTGGAATTTTGCCGGGAACATGGGCTTTATCTAAGTACTGTTTCAACAGACAGGGTTAAAGAGGTTGAAGATAGTTATACCCGGTCGGAGTTTGTTAAGGGTAAGGTCGGAGTTTCAAGTGTGGCAGAACCATGTGCCGTTTTAAGCGGTAAGAATGCCCGGCTTATATGCAAAAAGAAGGTTTATAGAGGGATAACCCTGGCTCTTTCGGAGGAGGAGAAGGTTTTTAGAATATGAATATATTTGTATCTGGAATAAATCATAAAACTACACCCCTTGACATACGTGAGAAGCTAAGCTTTACGACAGGTGAGCAGAAGGAATTATTGAAGGAAATAAAGACCATTTCCGGTGTTTCCGAGTGTGTGATTCTCTCTACCTGTAACAGGACAGAAGTATATATACATTCGGAAAGTTCAGGATTTGAGGGAGAAAAGATAGAGAGCCTGCTTTGTAATGTAAAAGGGTTTGACCTTTATGAGTTTAAAAAGTATTTTTACTTTTATACAAGCTCCAGGGCGGTAAGCCATGCTTTTAAGGTAGCAAGCGGCCTTGATTCACAGGTGCTGGGTGAAGACCAGATACTTACACAGGTTAAGGATGCACATTCTCTTGCTTTAGAGTGCGGGACAAGTTCTGTAGTATTAAATACCCTTTTCAGGGAGATTGTCACATGTGCCAAGAGAATAAAAACTTATACGAGCCTTTCAAGGAACTCAATTTCTGTGGGATCACTGGCAGTAGGATTGGTTTCAGATTTTTTTGCTGGGAAGCTTGATAAAAAGTGCGCCCTTGTTATAGGAACCGGCAAGATCGGAGCAATATCTCTTAAATATCTGATTTCAGCCGGTGTAGGCAAGATATATATTACAAACAGAACCCATGGGAGGGCTGACAGCTTGTCGAGGATACATGGGGCTGTTACGGTAATAGACTATAACAGCAGGTATTCGGTTATGAACGAGTGTGACATTATTATCAGTTCTACATCAAGTCCTCACTATACTATTACCAGGGATGTTTTAGAACATAGCATTCATGAGTTTAAGGAAAGGGTTATAGTGGACCTGGCTGTAC
>JBMOLK010000317.1:0-4039 GCA_049325575.1 Bacillota bacterium
AGTTCCATCTCTTTAGTATTTTTAAGATGAATATACTGAATTCAATCCATAGCCAGCTGTAAAAGAATGAGAAGGCATAGATAGATGCTATCTTGTATAACTCAAATGTAGTGGATATTGATGGACCTAAAACCGGAAACCTAAGAACACAAAGCAGAATAGTAATTCCAACAGTTAAAAAAAGTGCAGCAAATGCCATAACAACTATCCTTTTTTTGAAAAGCCTTAGTCCCTGACCTAAGCCAGCGCCCAATAGCCCGGTAGTAAAAGGAAATATGGCTGCTTCGCCGGGGTTAATTATTAAGAGCAGGCATATGGTTGTGATGTAGGTCATAATGCCTGTACGAAAGGATAAAACTGTAGATATGACAACAGGAAGTGTAGCAAGCATACTGATAATATAACCCGGACCTCCCAGCGCACCGGCAGATTGAAGAATAGCTGCCAGTGCAGAAAGAATACCGGCTAAAACAAGCTTTCTTGTAGTCATTTTCGTATCGTCAAAATAAGAATTTATTATACTTGCATTTTCATTGATAGTGCTTATCCAATATCCGAAAAATTTCATTAATACTCTTGATACTACCCTTATGAGAGCATTTTTAAAATTTGTTGCAGAAGTCTTAAAAATGTTGAGCCAGTGCAATTTTGACTTAAGCCAGTCTTTAATTCGATACATTTCCGGCTGCTCCTATAATTATTTTTATTGATAAATATGTAGACTTTGATAATAAATATTACTAAAGTACTTGTAAAATAATCACTTTAAGACAAAAAAAATTAAACATACGCACTCCTTTAAGGGAATCTATAGAAACTTCTGAGCTAAAAAATACATTCATTGAAAATTCTTTTTTAGATAAAATAATTATAAATGAAAGAGATAAAATCCAGTACCATAAATAGATACAAGATTTATTCAGTTAATGGAGGACTAAGATGACTATAAACGATGCAGTAACAGTATACACTTTTAAAAAAAGTAGATCAAATTGTTTAAGTAAGGTTAAAAAGAAACCTGTTAAAATACTATTAGCATTTCTTTTGCTCTTTACTATCGTCTTTACAATTAGTATATTAAGCTCATATTATGTAGTTTGCGCAGAGACTCAAACAAGCTATACCGTTAAACCGGGAGATTATCTTTGGGATATATCACAGAGGTTTAATACCACTGTTAGAGAAATAATGGAACTAAATAACCTGACAGGTACAGATATTTACGTGGGTCAGGTGCTAAAAATACCCCCGGCAGAAAGCAGGCTAAACATAAGATATATAGAATATGCTGTACGCTATGGAGATACACTTGGGTTACTGGCAGAATATTTCGGCACGGATATAAGAAGTATCGGAGACCTTAATGGAATAACAGGAGATATTATTTATCCCGGTGATATACTTAAAATACCTGCAGAATATGTGGATTACAGGGTGGTATCAGGTGATACACTTTATAATATAGCAACACGCTTTGGAACAACAGTTAAGAAAATCATGCTCTTTAACAGGCTGAGGGATTATAATATATATGTGGGTCAAAGGCTTCATATACCATATGT
Organism: Bacillota bacterium; assembly: GCA_049325575.1. Lineage (GTDB taxonomy): Bacteria > Bacillota > Clostridia > Acetivibrionales > Acetivibrionaceae > JBMOLK01. Next base: position 1,563 of record JBMOLK010000317.1, read on the forward strand.
ACCTCAAGTACCCAGGGTAACATTTATTACCCATACAGTACAACAAGGGGATACTACATGGAGTATCAGCAACAGGTATGGTATACCTGTGAATGAGTTGTTGGCGGTAAACAAACTTTCAGAGCCGTACCACCTTAGTGTTGGACAAAAATTGAGCATTCCTGTTTATTCCATCCCGGTCAGACTTACACCGGGACCTCAATATGGAGAGTATCTGGATTGGTTTACAGAAGCCCAGTATTTATTCCCTATAGGTAAACAGGCAGAAGTTATTGATTTTGCAACAGGGAGAAGATTTAGCATAGAACGTACCATAGGTGCCAGCCATGCAGACTGTGAACCCCTTACATCTCATGATGCTGATATAATAAAGGATTTGTGGGGTGGAAGTTATTCCTGGTCAACAAGGGCGGTTCTTGTGGTGGTAGATGGTAGAAAAATTGCAGCTTCCATGTCTTCTACACCACATGGTATAGAATATATCGAAAATAATAACTTTATTGGTCACTTTGACATTCATTTCAAAAACAGCAGGCGTCATAAGGATGATGCAATTGATGAAGCTCACCAGTTAAAGGTCAGAATATCAGCCGGAGCGGTACTGGAATAGGGATAAAGGATAATTAAGCAATTGGATTCATGGTAATCCGGTACAAGGGGACTGTTCCAAAATAAAAAATTGGAACAGTCCCATGATTATTTCTGCTGATTAAATAATTGACTATAAAAATGTAAAGTAAAAAAACTACCTTAAAATGTAAAGAAAACATAAAAATCCATTTAGGATAGTTTAAAATTAAGACCTGTCTATATTCTGTAAAATCTTAGGATTTATTGTCTATCTATCCTATAGAGATTGAACTGTAAAAGTAGATAAACAAGATAGGCAAGCCATTTGTATCAAATTAGCGTAGCGAATCATATGTTTATCTTCAAAGTTCGTTATCTTTACTTAGTCTATTTAAGAGCTTATCTTTCTGAAGAAAGTATAATTAGTTTTGAGTAAAAAATACGTAATAAATATGGAAAATGTCATGTAGAAATTCCCTTAAGAATTAGATAACATTTAGTTGTGGTTAAGCTCTAAGTTTAAGGCGTAGGAAGATAGGCAAGGATTATTTGGGATTTATATAAAAAGGAAAATGTAGGGTATATAGTACGGCGGTTTAGAGCCTTAGAGCATTTCCCTTCAGGTCTTTAACATTTATAAGTAAACACTGCCAAATGTTAAAGACCTTATTCTTCCTACGGTAAACAAGCTAGTACTTTTTAACATTACAGATATCAGTCTTACATAATGTTAAAAATGTACTTCCTATACAGTGAAACCACAAAAATAAATATCAAAGCTTAATTAAATAGATTAAGCTGCTACTAAGAACTAAGGAGCGATTCACATGAATACGAATGTTACCAGTCAGCTTGAAAAAGGGGTTCAGATCCCTAAAAAACCCAATGAACTGGTAAGTAAAATCATTAAGCATAAAGCAATACTCATATTACTTATCCCGGGAATGATTTGGTATTTGATTTTCAAATATGCGCCAATGATGGGCGCTTTTGCAGCGTTTACCGATTTTGGAACAAAGATGGAAATATCCTTTATCGGACTTGAAAACTTTAAACAACTATTTACATCTCCGGGCTTTTGGAGTGCATTCCGCAACACTGTTATTATTAGTTTTTATATACTGATTTTCTATTTTCCACTGCCAATTATACTGGCACTGCTTATAAACGAGATAGTATTTGTGAAGCTTCGAAGATTTATCCAATTTATTGTTTATATTCCCCACTTTTTTTCATGGGTAGTAATCGGGTCAATATTTGCCATGGCCCTTTCGCCTAGTGAAGGTTTTGTAAATCATATTATAACAGCCCTTGGTGGTGAATCCATATATTTTATGGTAGACCCGAAATGGTTCCGAGCCATACTTGTAGGCTCATATATCTGGAGAGATGTAGGCTATGGCACCATTATATATATTGCAACACTATCCACTATAGATGTTCAGCTATATGAAGCTGCCACAGTAGATGGGGCAGGGTACTGGGCAAAACTCTGGTATGTTACTCTTCCGTCGCTAAAGTCTACCATTGCAACGGTACTTCTTCTTACTGTAGCACGTATACTTCTTATCTTCGAGCAGGTTCTTGTAATGTATGTACCTCCGGTTTACAGTGTAAGTGAAGTATTGACGACTTACTCTTTTACAGAAGGGCTTCTGAACGGCAATATCGGGTATGCCACGGCTGTGAGTTTATTTACGGCTATAGTCAGTACAATACTTGTTATCAGCTGCAATAAGGCAAGTAAAAAATTCCTTGATGAAAGCATCATATAGTGGGGAAAAGTCCAGCGGTTAAATGTCAATAGCCAACTGGAAAAAGTTTTTAAAAAAGCATAGGTATTTGCCCTAAAAGACGCAAAGAAGGGACTCCCAAATAAGCCTGCCAAAATTGGTTGTAAAAAATGG
>JBMOLK010000318.1:0-33908 GCA_049325575.1 Bacillota bacterium
CTGTTCTAGAATATATCATAAATTGAATAGTATTCAATAATATATAAAATATTTCTATATATGTGCAGGAAAATACAATTATTTATAGAATATAATATTATGTAACAAAATAATCATATTGTTACATAATACACTGCATATTTTGTCTACATAATACCATGTGATTATTCCTTTTAATTAGTGCCTATATCAACAAGAATACATAGCTAAATATGGATATCTCAATGAACCAACACAATAGGTAAACTCTATATGAACTAAACCAAAAGTATAGTATGAGCACAAAAAGGAGGCCATACATGGCTAACGGTCTCGTTAATACAGGTTACTTCCAGGGTATAATCAAATCCAAAGAATTCAGATCTAGTAATTGAGAACAGAATTTTTTCATAGACTATCTAAATCACAATTTTAAGTTTAAAAAAGAGTAAAGGCAGGTTGTGTTTTGGAGGCGCCTTAGTAGATGCCTATAGGTTTGCGCAAATCTTTAGGCAATAATCTAAAGGAACAGGAGATGCTATCATGACAAAGGTACTGGGATAAACTCATGCTTTCAGTTAGGATATCCGGAAGAGGCATCACTTAACTTTTCTCCAGGAAATACTCATACGGATTTGAAATTAAGTACGTACTAAGATTATAGTAACTCAAACCATTAATGAGAACTAATCCAAGTAGAATGATAAGATTTTGTCTTAATAAAAAGAGAGGAGAATAACTATATGAAATGGTTTTATAATCTAAAAATAGGTGCCAAACTATTGATCAGCTTCATAACTGTTACTATTCTAACAGCATTTATCGGTTATATGGGCATAAGCAATATGGGAAAGATAAATGGTATGCTGAATAACATGTATGACAATAATTTGGTTCCCATTTCAGATATATCAGGTGCAAATATGCAGGCAATTTATCATAACAGGGCAGTTTATGATTATGTAGTGGAAACTGACAAGTCTGTCATGGATCAGATAAAAGTAAAAATGGATAGATATGAAGAGAAAATGAAGGAGATGCTTGATAGCTACACAAAGACTAAACTGGATGATAAAGAAAAGGATTTGATTGCTAAATTTGATGAGGCTTGGCTGTCTTATGAGAATAATGCCAATAAAGTTTTACCGCTGTCATATGAAGGTAGAAATGAAGAAGCAGTAGCTTTGCTTAACGGTGAAGTATCCAAGACATTTGATGTTGTTGACAATTTATTAAGTCAATTGGTTAATATTAATAAAGATCTGGCAAAAAGCGCCTACGATGAGAGCGATAAGGTGTATAGTCAAAGCAGTACATTTTTACTGACCCTTATAGTCATATGTGTTTTAGCTAGCATTGGTCTTGCATTTTTTATTTCCCGGATTATAAGTAACCCCGTAAGAAAACTGGTTGATATTGCAGGTCGGATTGCATCAGGGGACCTGGATGTTCATGTAGATATAGCATCAAAAGATGAGGTCGGAATGTTGGCACATGCTTTTGATACAATGGCCAATAACATTAATGAGGTTATGTGTGATATTAATGCATCGTCAGATCAGGTGGCATCGGGTGCCAGACAAGTATCTGAATCGGGACAGGCATTATCACAGGGAGCTACTGAACAGGCCAGCTCTATTGAAGAGATAACTTCATCTATGACAGAAGTAGCAGCCCAGACCAAACAGAATGCACAGTATGCAAACCAGGCAAATGAGCTTTCTAACAATGTAAAAGAAAATGCTGTTAATGGTAACCAGCAGATGCAGGAAATGCTCAAGTCCATGGCAGAGATAAATGATTCATCTTCAAATATTTCAAAAATCATAAAGGTAATTGATGAAATTGCTTTCCAGACAAACATACTTGCATTAAATGCAGCAGTAGAAGCTGCAAGAGCAGGCCAGCACGGAAAGGGGTTTGCGGTTGTGGCAGAGGAGGTAAGAAACCTTGCAGCAAGAAGTGCCAATGCAGCTAAAGAGACTACTGACATGATAGAGGGCTCCATCAGGAAAGTTGAAATTGGTACGAAGATAGCAAACGAAACTGCTGAAGCGTTAAATAAAATTGTGGAAGGAGTTACAAAGACAGCAAATCTGATAGCAGATATTACTTCTGCTTCAAATGAGCAGGCATCAGGTATTTCGCAAATCAATGCAGCTATTGAACAGGTTGCGCAGGTTATACAGACAAACTCTGCATCAGCCGAAGAGAGTGCGTCAGCAAGTGAAGAGCTTTCAAGTCAGGCAGAGTTACTTAAACAGGCGGTAAGCAAGTTTAAATTAAAGAAGTCAATAAGTTCCGACAGGCTCGAGAGTGTTCTTAGTTCCGATGTTATACGTATGCTTGAAAATACAGTTGAAAAAAGTAAGTCTACTAAAACCGGCCATTTAAACAGTGACAGACCTGAAGTTATGGTTTCTAATGGGAGTAAAAATCATCTAAAAAAGAAAATTTCATTACAAGATGATGAATTTGGAAAATACTAAATAATATAATTGATATGGCTGTACACAGGGTCTCTTGGGAGAATCCCTTTGTACAGCTTTTTTGTACCTGCGTTTTTTATATCTATAGTTAAAAAACAGATGTAATTTTTATATAGATTTCCTGATAAATATATAATAGGCTCAAAAAAATAAGCATTAAGGCTATTGCTGCAGAATTACTATGACGGTATAATGAATATCATGATATATGCAGTAAAGTTACGTACAATTGACTTGATCAAGAGAGGGTTATGTAAATGGATAGGATCATACAGGCAATGGAAGCAGTAAATGGATATCTTGACAAGGTTGAAGGCAGGAAGGGTTTTGTATTTGACGACCCTGCTTTTGACGAACTGCTTCATGTATACGGTGTAGCTTATTTCTCAGCTGCCATTGCCGCAGTTAGAGGGCTTGATTCCAAGCTTGCGTTTGTAATTGGTTTATTTCATGATACGGGAAGAATATCAGGTAACCACTTGGACTTAAGCCATGGCCCAAGGGGGGCAGAAATAGTAAGGAAGCTCTTGGGGAATTCCGGAAGGTTTTCCAATGAGGAGCTTGATATTATTTGTCTTGCAGTACAAAACCATTCAAACAAGAGGGATATAGGTTCCCAATACGAGGAAATAGTAAAGGATGCTGACGTTATCGAGAGAGTTTTTCTTATGAAGGATAAATGTGAAAACAGTAAAAAGAAGAAAAAGAGGTTAAAGAATACTCTTGAAGAGTTGGGATTAAAGCTTTCTTCAAAATAAACTGCAGGTAAACATGAGCAATGCCTTGCAGAAAACGCAAAAACAGGCCAAAGTTTAGTTTCTGGCCTGTTTTTTATATTGAAAAAAGAGTTGAATGACTTTAAGCCAAAGCCCAAATAATAAGATTTGGGATGAGCATTGCAACACCAACTCCATAAAGTAAATCCAACCATATGATTGAGCCGAATGCACACAGATAAATAATTCCAACTATGGGTGTTGCGATTATTTTAACCCAAAAGGGAGTTTCTTCATGCTTTACAGAACTCCATATGCTTTTAGCATCACCTGTGCTTGGAAAAGAATGCATTGCAATTGATACACCCAGCCATATTAATACAAAGTCCAGAAAATCAGCGCTTTCAAACCTTATTACCGGTATTGCAGACGGTGCGGCAATTAGTGCACCAACAATAGAATTAAAAATAAATGGTCCGATTCCTATAAGTAGATTCTGTGAAGCTTTTTTGGGTATTTCGTGAACTACATAACCGTTAGGATTCTGAAAGCGAAAGTAGCATACATCTAACACTGCAACTCTAGAAAGTCTGCAAAATAACTGGTGTGCCAGTTCATGTACAATAACCCCCGGAAATGTTAATATAGAAATTATAAAGCCTGGTATTATCATAATTATAATCCTCCCTAATAATTATCTCCACTTTTCACCATTAAATATGGAAGTGAGAAGATTTAAGTTGTATTCATCTATATCCTTAAAGCTCTTAAACCTTTCAAACATTTCGTCCCGTTCTTTCATCATATTGTTAAAGTGGTATGCAAGAGCCATATTAGCTACTGTGTAAGGGTCATTGTTGTTTATGTTATAGGCTTTAGTAGCAAGTGACAATCCTTTGCTGTCATTTCCACGCTTTAGCTCTATTCTTGCCATGCTGCCGAGTGCTTGGGTGCTTTGGGCGTTAATATCAAGGATTTTTTGGCAGTACTCAATTGCTTTATCATAGTCTTTTATTTCACGGTATATTGCAGCCATAAGCAAATTGCCGCTTTGAAAATCGCTGTTTGAGGACGTTATTCTATAAAGGATTTTCTCAGCCTCTTCGAACTTTCCCTCTTCAAATTTCTTATCGGCAACATAAGTTGAGACAAAAACATCGTTAGGATGTGTACTCAAATAAGCCTCAAGCTCATTTTGCAATTTTTCAGGTCCCGCATTGGCATTTGCTTGCATAATCTTGGCGACTTCTTCACTAGGGGAATAGTATTTTTCGATTTTATCAATAACACTGTTAACTTTTTCTACCAAATCTTCGTCAGAGTCTTGTCTACCTGCTATAATACCAAAAGTATTTATTGCTTCTTCAATCTGCATATTATAATATTGGGCCACACAGAGTTTTGCAAGAACAAGGGTAGAGTCTGAAAACTTCTCGGAGGCTTTTTTATATTCTATAGAGGCTGTGGAATAGTTCTTACCCTTCTCTGCTGCAAGACCTCTTTCGTATGCAACTCCTGCCTGAATGACAGATGGAAATCTTGACAAGGTAAATACAAGCATAGCAAGTATAACTACAGAAAACACCTTAATCCATACAGGAATTGGCCTTTTTGCAAGCATATCTCTGCAGTTAACGCATAACTCCAGATTATATCCTTCTTCGATATAAGGGCCTGAGCAGCACTTGCACCCTGCTTGTGCTTCATCACCGTTCGGTTCAACAACTTCAGTATCATAAGACTGGTTTTCATAATTATTTTCCATAAAATCCCCCTAGCATTTGTACTCATTGGTGATATTACATATACTTTTTACACCAAAGAAGTTTAATAGAAGTGACATAATTTAAGAAGGAAAAACATTTCAGTATAATATTACCACAAATTCAATAACACTTCAATAAATACTATGGTTTGATTCGGTTTAATTAGACATTATGTAAAAACTTACAGCATGCCGTTTAAAGAAAATTTGTATTTCTATTGTTGTAAGACTTGTGTTATTATATTTAGGTGAGGATAAATTATTAATTATTACATAGTAATAATAATCGGGGGAAAAAGTATGGATCTAAAAAGTGGAAAGAAGTTGGCATTTGTAATCTTGGTTATTGCAGCAGCTGTAACAGCTGCAGGACTCTTGTACTTCAAACCTTTTAACAAGGACAAGTCTAAAGATGCTGTAAAAGATACCTTCGGGTACCAGGTACTCAAGATAGACGGTGAGTATGTTGATCAAAGTATATTTACTGAAGAGAGAGACAAGCTTTTTTATGAATGGAAGAATGTATCGGATATGCTCCGCAAAACGGATGAAGAAAGAAACGATATAATTCTTGACAATGTTATGAAAAGGATTGTACTTGAAGATTTTCTATATAATAAAGCAGGGGTAACTGTTACGGACGAAGAGATTGAAGATCATATAAACCGTTATGTAAGATCTAAATTTTCCACGGATGAAGAAATGCAGGAAATGATGGAGAATTCCAGTGTAAAAAACGAAGAAGGTTTAAAGAAAAGCATTAAAGAGTTCTTGTTAAACCTTAAGGCCCTTCCAAAGGTTGCGAGAGAGTATGGCATTACTGTGGAAGATAAGGAAGTTGAAGAAGAGTACAAGTACTTTAGGCTAAGTAATACAAAAGTGGATTTAAAGCGTATCTTTATATCTGCAGAAAAACGTAGTGAAGAAGAAGCTGCACAGACAGCCCAAAAGGTGTATAAAGAGCTATTGGATGGAGCAAGCTTTGAGCAGCTTGTCAAAGAATACTCTGATGATGATAAGACAAAAGATTCCGGCGGCTTGTTTGAGAGTTATCCGATTGTAGAGCTGGAAGGTGAGGCTATTGATATAATGTTAGGTGCCGAAGAAGGCAAGGTGCTGACACCTATTAAAACCGAACATGGTTATGATGTAGTAATGATTGTAAAGCTTCAAAAATTCTATCCGGAAAAAGATTTGTTTGCTGAAAATCTTTATATATCAAAGTTTACCGGATCAGATAAGTACAAGGAGTGGCTGGAAAATCTTAAATCACAGTTTGCAATTGAAATCACAGACCCTGGTATGAGAGCTTTCAAAAGCAATAAGGATGGCAAATATTTGGAGGCTGCCCAGGACTATGAGAGGGCATACAAGAAAAATAAGACAGGTGAATACCTGGAAAAGGCTGCAGAAAACTATAAATTAGCAGGTAAGTGGGAAGAGGTTAAAAGGGTTAGTGACAGCGGTATAAAGGAATATCCTTTAGGGGTGCCATACTATGTGTATATGGCTGAGTATCAATATAAATCCAATAAGAAAGACGAAGCATTGGATATTCTGAAAAAAGCAGAAGAACTCGCTTCACAGACAAAGAATGTCATACACTTGGAACAACTGGAAAAAGCATATTTGGATATTGGACTTAAGGAAGATGCCGAAAGAGTAAGGAAGATAGCAACCAGCTTGGATTAATAACCTATCTTGATGCTTGTCGGTGAATTTCCGTAATATAAGAAGAATTATCCGAACCTTTCACGTGTATATCCGGGCGAATTTTTTCGCCCATTATATTTTTTTCCCTAACATTCCAATAGAAGCTGACAAGGTATATTGCGTATTTTTTTGACTTATCTTCGTAGGTGAACTGTCCAACCCCTTTCCCTACGGTAGAATGACCAATGATTACAACATTATTAAGGTATTTTTTCAGTCCCAGAGCCAAAATTTCAGAGCTGCTTGCAGAGTACTCATTAACTAAAACAAGGATTTTCTTAAATTTGATTTGTGTGGCGTCAGAGTAATATGAATAGATATACCCATCCCTATAGACTATATAACTTGTAGTACACTCGGGCAGCAGGAAATCAAGTATATCCGTTGATGAAGATGTAAGGCCTCCTGTATTATCCCTAAGGTCAATAGCCAAAACCTTATCCCCGGGGTTTTCAATACCGTCAATTACTTTTTTAAACTCCCAGCTTACACTTGCAGTAAAGGAATTTATCTTAACGTAGTGAATGTTTGAACCAAGTTCTTTAGATACTATTTGTGAAGTGCTTTCCTCATATTTAAGAAGGTCATAATCCTCACCATGGATCACGTAGGTGAACATGTCATCTTTAACCCGGATTCTATCAATAAAATCAGAAATATCTGTTACTGTTACACTGCCTTTTTTCATAAACTGTTGAGAAATCTTATCAAAGTCTTTTACTTTATCAAAATACAGGTAGTTACTTTTAACAAATTCAACTATTCTTTCTGCCTCGGGAAGTTTTTGTTTGTTAAGTGCTTTATTAAGCTCAAGTGCGTCTTTATTGTCTGATTGGACTTTTAAAGCTTTAGCGGCATAATCTTCAGCTTTTTTATAATCCTGTAAGTAATAATATTCCCATCCAATTGAAGCCAGGACGCTATCATTATCAGGGTTTATCTCCAGTACTTTTTCGTAGAACTTAATAGCTTTTTCGTACTCTAACTGGGTAGAATAACAATCAGCCATATACCATGGGATATCTTCACATGAAGGAAAAATATCAAATGCTTTTTCAGAGAACTCAATACACTCCTTAAAGTTTTTTTGGTGATACAGTGAGTATATTTTATGAACATAGGGGTCTTCATAAAGCGGGTCCAATTCTATAGCCTTGCTGAAAAGCTTGACTGCTTCACTATAATTGCCTTCATAAACATAGGAAAGACCTTTGACATCATATGCGAAAGAGTTATTTTGATTTATGGATATGGATTTGTCACAGAACTCTCTTGCTTTTTCAGGATCATCCAATTGTATGTGATTTTTTGCTTTCCAGGTATATGCGTCCACATAATTTGATTCAAGGCTGATTGCCCTGTCGCAGGCTTCCATGGAATCTTTGTATTTTCCCATATAATATAAGGATATAGCCTTGGATAGATACGCATATGAATTTTGTGGGTCCTTACTGATGACTTGATCAAAGCACTTTATTGCCTCCTCGAATTTTCCAAGTGAGTTAAGGGTATCACCTTTTGAGTTGGCAGTATCGAGATCATCAGGGTCAATTTCCAGTGCTTTGTCAAACAGCTTTATAGCTTCTTCGTGCTTTCCCATAATATCAAGCCGGGTACCTTTGTTGGAATAGGCAAGATTATTGGAAGGATTTATTTCTATTGACTTGTCATAACACTCAATGGCTTCGTCAACCTTTCCCAGAAACTCAAGGGCATAGCCTTTATTTACATAAGCCATATCATTCTTTGGGTTAAGTTTAAGTGCCTTTTGCGTGTATTGTATCGCTTCATCATATTTCTCAAGGTAATTTAATGCACAGGCTATATTGTTTTGGTAAAGGCTGTTATTTGGCTTAAGATCAGCAGCTTTCCTGTAGTTTTCCAAAGACTCGCTGTATTTGCCCAACTCTAAAAGAGCATTACCCTTGACATAATAAGCTTCATCCAGCTTGCTGTTGATTTCAATAGCTTTATCGCATAAATCCAGTACTTCCTCATATTTGCCCAAACATTCCAGTGAATCTGCTTTACCGGTATAAGCTATATCCAATCTTTGATTTAATGCTATAACTTTGTCATAATATTTTATGGCTTCTTCATATTTCCCGGAGTTGTACTCTAGTTTGGCTTTGGAGAGATACATACTTGCTTGAAGGGTACTTCCGCAGGAAGTGAACAGACCAGTTCCCAATATAACTATCAAAATTAGAAGGATTTTTCTCACTAAAACAGCTCCCATCTCAACAATACTGCTTTTATATTATACCATAGGATAAACTTAAACACTATAATTTTATTTCCAACAATAAACATTAAAAATTATAAAAATTCCACTTGACTTTTCATTTAGCTATCTGCTACAATAGTAAAGCGATGCCGGACATGAAGTTTACTTAGTGAATGGCACATGGTAATATGGCGGCGTAGCTCAGTTGGCTAGAGCATACGGTTCATACCCGTACGGTCGTTGGTTCAAATCCGACCGCCGCTACCATTTTATGGCCCATTGGTCAAGCGGTTAAGACACCGCCCTTTCACGGCGGTAACAGGGGTTCGAGTCCCCTATGGGTCACCAATATGGGCGCTTAGCTCAGCTGGGAGAGCATCTGCCTTACAAGCAGGGGGTCATAGGTTCGAGCCCTATAGTGCCCACCAAAAAACAGTTGTACATTTTGTACAACTGTTTTTTTATGTTTAAATGTTCACAGTTCAAAAAGTTTTTGACGAAATACTACATAATTAACCATTTAATTCGCAAATTCCAACTTAGATAAAGAAGTTGAGCTCACCTATTAAAGTTTGTCTAATGTAATCCCCCGTTGTGTTTTGTGGATAAGTGTCATAATAATTTTTTTTTGAGACAACTAAAATTGACAAACATTTTTTTCTCATTCACATATAATCAGTCCTGCGAAACAAAACCAAAACAGTTTTGGACAAAAATATATTTCAGGGGGTTACTAAAGATGAAGACACAGATTGTTCCTTATCAAAAACTGGGTGATTTGGGAAGGGTGTATGGAAAAACCAAAGGAAGTATTCTTTCATATTTAACACTTTCAAAAAATAGTATTTTACTATTAATGGTGAGTTTTCTTCTTGGAAGGGTATCCTTATTTGAAGGTTTTATGCCTTTTGGTCTTGCATTTTATGCGGCGGCTTCAGGGTCGGCTGTAAACAGGCTGCTAATGGCGTCAGCAGTAATACTTGGTATGATTACCGGAGGAGCCGCAGGGGAGTTGTATACAGCACTTACATTTATATTTCTATTTACAACCGTTAGTACCGTATTTAAAAATATAAAGACAAAAGATACCTTTAAGTCTTCAGCTATAAGTTTGGTGAGTGTAATAATACCCCAGATGGTTATGGTGTATTTACAGGGATTCCTTTTGTATGATCTTTTGAAGGCTTTGTTCTATTCCGGGCTGGTGTTCTCGCTGGTATTTATATTTAAAAATAGTACAGCCATAATTGACGGTACAAAGAAAAGACATGTGCTTTCAAACGAAGAAATGATAAGTATAGCTATGCTGTCTGCCATTGCTTTGTCAGGCTTTAGCGATGTTCAGTTTGCAGGTATCACACTGACTAATGTTTTTGGTATACTGGCCATACTGTTGTTCAGTTTTAGAGCGGGTCCCGGAATGGGCGCAGCCGTAGGTGTTATTGTAGGTCTCATTGTTAACCTGTCAAGTCCTGCAACACCGCTTGTTATTGGATCTTATGCGTTTTGCGGGCTTTTGTCCGGTGTGTTTAAAAACCTTGGGAAAATAGGTGCAAGTCTGGGGTTTATTGTAGGAAACGCAGTGCTTACACTTTATATAAATGGCTCTACAGAGGTGCTCGTATATTTAAAAGATATAATTTTGGCAGCTGTGATGTTTATGGTAATTCCACAAAAATTCGTGGAAAGTACTTTGGGTTCTTTTAGCCGCGTTTCGGTTGTATCAAAGGATAGGACTAGCTACAGTGACCGGATAAAGGAACTAACTATCGACAAGCTTAACAACTTTGCAAGAGCATTTGGTGAGCTCTCAAAAACTTTTAATGAGATATCCCAGACACAGGTTGCTACAAACAAGCAGGATATATCTTCCTTGTTTGATAGGGTGGCAGACAAGGTTTGTAAGGACTGTAGTTTGTGCCTTCACTGCTGGGACAGGAATTTTTATAATACATACCAGGTTATGTTTAAAATAGTTGAGAATCTTGAAAGGAAAGGTTGGATAGAGGAAAGTGATATACCTACATATTTTATGGAGAGATGCGAGCGTATAGAAGAATTTGTAAAGCAGGTTAATAATATTTACGAGCTATTTAAGGTGGATCTGGTTTGGAAGAATAAGATTGGAGAGAGTAGGGGCCTTGTATCCCAACAACTGGATGGACTGTCGAAAGTAATTTCAAATCTGGCTCTTGAAATTGACACCGAAGTAAAGTTTAGGGGTGACCTGGAGCATGTTTTGCTTATAGAATTTGATAAGGCCGGGGTTAAGGCAAATGACGTGGTAGTTTTTGAAAATAAATGGGGGAAGTACGAAGTTAATGTTTATCATAGGGGGTGCGTCGGTGGAAACAAGTGTATAGATATTATTGAAAAGGTAACAACGAGTACATTGGGAAAAAGAATGATCAGGGATAAGAGTGAATGTGTACATAATCACCGCTCCGGTATATGCAATCTAAAGCTGGTGGAGGAAGAGGTTTTAAGTGTCACTACAGGAGTTGCAAGAGTATCAAAATATGATAAGGAAGTATCAGGAGACAACTATACTTTTATGAACACTGGCGACGGAAAATATATTGTTGCTTTAAGTGACGGTATGGGATCAGGGCAAAAGGCTTCCACCCAGAGCAAGGCTGCAATAAGTCTGCTGGAGCAGTTTATGGAGACGGGCTTTGATAAGGATACTGCCATAAGACTTATAAATTCCATACTTGTTTTAAAATCTGATGATGATTCTTTTGCGACAATTGACTTGTCTGCAGTAGACTTATATGACGGCAAGGTGGAGTTTGTAAAGATAGGGGCTGTTCCGACATTTTTAAAGAAGTCTAAGGGGGTGGAAGTCATAAAATCCGTTTCACTGCCTGCAGGTATATTAAGTAATATAGAGCCCGAGTTGGTATGTAAGAATGTTGAAAATGGAGACTTTATAATAATGGTTACCGATGGGATTATCGATTCCTTTAAAACTGAAGATGGAGGAGAGCAGGCATTAATAAAATTTATAGAGGATATCAACAGCATAAATCCGCAGAGTATAGCAGACCTTATTCTGGCAGAATCCTATTCAAAGTGTGACGGGAAACCCGTTGATGATATGACAGTACTTGTAGCCAAGGTCTGGAAAAGATTAAACTAAGTTTTACGTATAATTTCCACTATTTTGTTACAAACTATCTCTGAATATATATTTCGGAGGAATTGTATGGTATGTGATGATACAAAGAGGGTTGTTGTTATTAGAAATATACCTTCAAATGTTGTTGAAGAAGTTATCCTGGTTTTAAAAAACAGGCCCGATGGAGCCGGTAAGAGTCTAAAAAACATATTATCAAAAGATGCAAAGAAGACGAACGAACATATTTTAAAAGAGGCAGAAGAAATTATAAATAATTATATAAAGAGCAAAAAAGCTCAAAGCGAACAGGGGATACACTTGAATTTAAGACCTTACCGTCCCAAGGCCAAACTTTTTACAAATATGGCTATAAATCTTGCACTGGTTGGAAGTATAGCTCTATTGATTTTTATGGTTACCAGATTTTTCTAATACGCGTATACGTGTTTTAATATACATATTGTAAAGCTCATTGAAAATAATTAATCCTTATAATGTATGTGCATTGAAGCAGTGTGTTAAAAATTTATTTTCCAGCCAATTTTAACACACTGCATGGTAGTAATCTTTTTTAACATAAAAAGATATTTTAGCCATTTAATTTTTTGGATTTAATCAAAGATCACGCCATATAAACAACCCGGACTCATATTTTTATAATGGCATTGATTTTGCCATGGTTAAGTTGTATTATGAATAGAGAATAAGTAAATGGTTGAGGGGTAGTTTTATTGTGAATAATAGTACTTTATTAGATATATTATTGTTTCCTAAAACATTTTATAAAAAGCTTTCCGATAAGTTACTTAGTTTATATCTGGGGATAATTGTGATCGGACTTATAGATACCGGTATGATTTTGGGTACTCGTATGTCTGACTTTTTCTTGGGAAAGCCACATGTAGTTTTAGTATTTAATATTTCTCTTGCATTATGTTTTGTTGTTCTAATAGGGCTTATGGATGTTGTGTTTTTCTCATTGCCTTTATTTGATATATTCAAATTTTTCAGGCTCAAGGAAAGAATCAAGAATATTAACGGACAGCTGATAAAGCTGATGAAGATATATATGGTATCGCGTTTTTACGTTGTTCCTATAGGTGTTGTACTCCGGTTGTTGGCTGGAGGCCCTCTGGGAGGCAGCAGTTTTATCTACATGTGGCTTGTTTTGGACATACTGCTTATTGTATGGCAGAGCGCAATTATAGCACGGGGAGTAAATACAATCTACAGCTTTGATGACAGGCTTAGGAGCCTGGTGTTTGTAATAGCGTATACCTGGTTAACCTTACTTGGTTTTGCGGTAGTATTTATAGTTAACAACTGGCTGTTGAAACTTTTTAAATAATGTACAAATTTTCTTGTTAATGTCAGTTGTAAATACGCTAAAGTTAGACTATAATAGTAGAAGCAGTTTTATGTAAAAAACTACAAATGTGTCCCGGTAGTCTAATGGATAAGACGGTGGATTCCGGTTCCACTGATACGGGTTCGATTCCTGTCCGGGGCACCAGATTATTTAAAAGAGGTTTTGGGCAGATGCTCGAAACCTTTTTTGGCGATTCCCCCATTTTATAAACTACTGATGTCAGATTTAATAGTTATGGAATTCTATATCGGTGGTATGATTTTATTGACATCAGTGCATTTTAAATATAGAATTTTAGAAATAATAGTATATATGTAAATTATGCAAATAAATTAAGGAAAAGGATATTAAAGATGGAAAATCTGATTTTTAAAGACTTAAACCTATCCCCAGAAGTTCAGAGAGCTATTGCGGATATGGGATTTGAGGAGGCAACTCCTATTCAGGCAAAGGCAATCCCTCAAATACTAAGGGGAATTGATATTATCGGCCAGGCACAGACCGGTACGGGAAAAACCTGTGCCTTTGGAATACCAGCTATCGAGCTGCTTGATCAGGAAAATGAGGGAATACAGGTACTGGTTCTGTGCCCTACAAGGGAACTTGCCATACAGGTAGCTGAAGAATTAAAGCATGTGTCAAAGTACAAGGAGAGTGTGAGGATACTTCCTGTTTACGGCGGACAGCCTATTGAGCGCCAAATTTCTGCACTTAAAAAGCGTCCCCAGATCATTATAGGAACACCGGGACGTGTAATGGACCATATGAGGCGCAGGACTCTTAAGCTTGCTAATCTAAAAATGATAATTCTGGATGAAGCCGATGAAATGCTCAATATGGGTTTTAGAGAAGATATAGATACCATATTGAAAGAGGTTCCTGAGGAAAAACAGACTATACTTTTCTCTGCTACAATGCCAAGAGAAATAGTAGATCTTACAACAAAATACCAGAGAAATCCTGTTCATATTAAAGCTGCCCACAAGGAAATCACGGTTCCGGCAATAGAGCAGTTTTACCTTGAAATAAGTGAAGCGGCTAAGCTTGAAGTATTATCAAGGCTTATTGATACCAATAATATTAAGCTGTCTCTTGTGTTTTGCAATACAAAAAAGCGTGTAGATGAGCTGGCAACAAGCCTCCAGTCAAGAGGTTATTCCGCTGAAGCCCTTCATGGGGATATGAGACAAGATCAGCGGGATAGAGTTATGTCAAAATTCAGAAAAGGCCTTATTGATATTTTGATTGCTACCGATGTTGCTGCAAGAGGTATTGACGTAGATGATGTGGAGGCTGTATTTAACTATGATATACCAAATGACGAAGAGTATTACGTCCATAGAATAGGAAGAACAGGAAGAGCCGGCAGAGCCGGAAAAGCCTTTACTTTTGCGGTGGGCCGTGAAATATATAAGCTAAAGGATATACAAAGATACACAAAATCCACAATCCAGATGATTAAACCACCTACACTGATGGATGTTGAGGAAAGAAGAATAGGAGTAATACTGGACAAACTCAAGCAAACCATCAGCGAAGGTAATTTTTCCAAATTTATTCCCCATATTGAGAAAGTTTTAGAAAATGACGGCTCTCAGGATGACGGTTCAAATTATCTAACGACGCTGGAAATTGCAGCTGCCTTGTTAAAAATGATTTCGGATGAAAATAACACCAAGGCTAATCCAGTTGACGATATTGATAATGAAGATACGGAAAATGAAGAAGGAATGGTACGTCTTTTTATTAACATTGGCAGAAGCAGCAAAGTACTGCCAAAGCATATCGTGGAAAGTATAGCATCAAGCACAAGTCTTCCCGGTAAGCTTATCGGTGCAATTGATATATTTGACAAGTTTACTTTTGTTGATGTGCCAAGAGAGTATGCTGCTGAAGTCATGGAATCCATGAGAAATCATACACTAAAAGGCAAAAAGATTGTAGTGCAAAAATCCAATAAAAATAGAAAACTAAAGAAGAGATCCTAAAATCTCTTCTTTAGTTTAGATAAATAAAATGCGGCTTTATGACTTAAAGCTGCATTTCTTGTGAAAAAACTAACGCTCGACACTGTATATAAAATATGGTAAAATATAAATAGGAACATTCATATTTGTGCTAATATTTACCGACAGTTCATTTTACATAAATACATTTCCAGACCCACTGTGATTCATGCGTCATGTAGATAAAATACATATGATTTGCTTTTTGATATGCATTGGTAAAAGTGTTAACGAGGACCTTATTTACCAGAATCCAAGGGGGGAGTTCCTATGGTAAGTATTCAAGACAAGAGGAAGTATCAAACTAGCAACGGCACTATATGTGCAGCCTCAGTGAGTCATGACGGAATACGCTGGCGTGAGGTGGAGGTCGCCGATATTTCACCGGTAGGACTAAAGTTTTATTCCACTAAAGTTTACAATACGGGCGAGATTTTAAACTTTGATTTATGTGTATACAGCATGCTGTCAGAGTTTAACCTTACTGTAGAAGGATGCATAACTGACAGGGAAACCTTGACAGAAGGATATTGCTATGGAGTGAAATTTAATAATGTAGAAGAACATGTTAAAATTCAATTGGATGAGATTATTAAAGCCAATATTATCTCCAAGAACGCACATGAAGCTGGCGATGGAATATACTCCTTTATTTTAACCCCCAGGGGTAAAACAAATAAGTACTGATAGAATTGGTAAAATCAAGTTTTAATAAGAACTTACAGTAAATAATATACGAATTTATTTGATGATAAGATTTTTTAATCTTATTTTTTTTGTCCGTATTTTTTGGATAGAATAATAACTCCAGGATACTTTTTTTTATGCCCCTATGATAAAATGTTTGGGATAGGAGGTTTGGCATGATTATTGGAAATGTTAGAGTAGATAATAGTGTTTTTCTTGCCCCAATGGCTGGTATAACAGATATGCCATTTAGGCTGTTGTGCCGGGAACAGGGCTGTGGTCTTGTATATACTGAGATGGTTAGCGCAAAAGGACTTTATTATAATGATGAAAAGAGCATGAAGCTGACAGAGATAGATAGCAGGGAGGGTCCAGCTGCTCTGCAGATTTTCGGTTCTGACCCTTTTATTATGGCAAATGTGGCAGAACGCCTGAATGTGTCAAATGCCAGCATTATTGACATAAATATGGGTTGTCCTACGCCTAAAATAACCAAAAACGGTGAAGGAAGTGCTCTAATGCTGGAACCTGGACTTGTGGGAAAGATAGTAAGGGAAGTTTCAAGGGCTTCTGTAAAGCCTGTTACCGTAAAGATACGTAAAGGCTGGGATGAAACCAGGATTAGTGCTGTTGAAATTGCGAAAATTGCGGAAGAAAATGGGGCAGCAGCAGTAGCAGTTCACGGCAGAACCAGGGAGCAGTTTTACAGCGGACATGCAGATTGGGGTATTATAAAGGATGTAAAAGCCGCTCTAAGTATTCCTGTAATAGGAAACGGTGATATTTTTGCTCCAGAAGATGCAAAGCGTATGATATCCGAAACAAAATGCGATGCTGTGATGATCGGTAGAGGAGCTCAAGGAAATCCCTGGATTTTCAACAAGGTTTTGAGTTATCTAAATAAAGGTGAAGTTGCAGCCGATATATCTGATAGTGATAAGATACAAATGATTATAAGGCATATGAAAATGCTGGTTGAGCTAAAAGGCGAGAATACTGGCGTGCGTGAGATGAGAAAACATGTTGCATGGTATATTAAAGGTATGAAAAATTCTGCTTATGTAAAGGATAAAGTGTTCAGGGCGGTTTCACAGGATCAAGTAATTGAATTGCTGTATGAATATATTGATTACAGCAGTATTATAAATAGTAACATATGAAATATATTATATTTACAATTTTACAACTTAATTGTTTCAAAATATTGATTTTAAAGTACATGGGTGGTAAGATAGATCATATAGGTTATTTTAATAATACTTAAGGAGTAGATAAAATGGTAACGATACCTTTCATAAAAAACAGCCTTATAAGTATTGATATCGGTTTTAGGAATATA
Organism: Bacillota bacterium; assembly: GCA_049325575.1. Taxonomy (GTDB): domain Bacteria; phylum Bacillota; class Clostridia; order Acetivibrionales; family Acetivibrionaceae; genus JBMOLK01. Next base: position 17,412 of record JBMOLK010000318.1, read on the forward strand.
AAAATTGTTGAGGTGGAATTAGGCAGAGGCAATGAGATTTTCATCAAGAATTTTGGTATCGCGTCTACACCTAAGGGATCAATAAAGAACGGTGCCATTAAAGATGTAAAGAGTGTTACCAATGAGATAAAAAGAGTAATGGGTGACATAAATGTCAAGGCTAAGAACGCCAAGATAGTTATGTCGGGTACCAATATTATTTCACGTATTTTTATGATTGAGAAGATTCCTGGAGAAGACTTAAATAACCTAGTTAGAACTACCATCTCACAGAGTATGCCGATAGACCTGGATGCACATCAGATAGACTATAAGGTTCTACAGGAACTAAAAGAAGATGGCGCTACAAAGGTAAAGGTTTTTGTTACCGCAGTTTTAAAAAGTATTATTCAAAGTTATATAGATATATTGATTGAATTGGGATTAAAGCCTATATCCGTAGATATTCCTGCCAACAGTGCTGCCAAGTTCTTTAACAGGGATATATTGGTTTCCGAAAGCGAAACATGGTTCAAGAAAAAAAGGTACAGCAAGCTTAGCCAAAGCACTTTTGCTGTAATAGATTTTGGTTCTGAGACTACGATAGTTAATATTTTAAGAGATAAAGTCCTTGAGTTTAACAAGGTTATCTTAAGGGGAAGCAGCAATCTGGATGAAGCCATCGCAGCAAACACCCTAAAGAAGATGGAAGAAGCTGAAAGGCTTAAGAAAATTCAGGGGTTAACCCTTCCGGATTCAAATGTCGGTGAGGACCAGGAAAAGATTTATAACAGCATAAAGGGTGTTATAGATGAGATAGCCAGGCAGTTATTCCAGTGCTTTGAGTTCTATGAAAAAAGATGCTATGGTGAAAAGGTAGGTAAAATTTATATGATAGGCGGTGGGTCACTGCTTAAAGGATTAAGGGAATATATGGAGGATGTGTTCCAGGTTCCGGTATATCCTGTCGGTCTCCTTAGCATAGAAGGAATTCAGATAAATAAAGTCCTTGATAGTGAGAGATTGAACTATTTGATAAATTCTGTAGGAATAACATTATAATAATATAGATAAACATGTGGGTTACTATTTTAAAGTATAGATAAAACGGCTATTAGTGCCGTTTTTTTGATTTGAAGTACTTCGTTGAGACTTAAGGTACTAAAAAACGTGATAAATTTAGAAATTTATATATAAATGGAATTTTAGTGGTATAAATAATAAAAATAAATTTGACACTTAAGGAGAGTATAATATGCATGATATTTCAAAAGAACATATAAATACCCTTATCGGTAAGCCACCAAGGCTATCCCAGGTTGAAATGACAGAGCTGGTACTTCCCAATGATACCAATCTATTAGGCAACCTTCTTGGAGGGAGATTGATGCACTGGATTGATATTGCAGGGGCCATGGCTGCTTCAAGGCACTCCAACAAGATTGTAGCTACTGTTGCGTTGGATAGTCTTGATTTCAGACACCCTGCTCGTATGGGAGAGTTGGTTATTCTCAACGCAAAGTTAACATGGACAGGAAGAACCTCAATGGAAGTAAGTGTTAATGTATATGCCGAAAACATAAAGTCAGGGAAGACTATCCTGACAAATAAGGCCTTTATTACCTTTGTAGCATTAGATAATGATGGAAATCCTTCGGAGGTACCTCCCCTTATTTTAGAAAGTGACGAAGAAAAACAGAATTTTGCAGAGGGAGAGAAAAGGCGGACTGAAAGGCTTAAACGAAAACACCAGAGCCTATAATACGTCTTTAATAGGGTACATATAGTCTAAGTCAATATGTAAGCATAGAGCCTCTTTACCGCGAAGAATCAAGGTAAGAGGCTCTATAATTAAAGGATTACCCTTTTAGCGCCTACATAGCGCTCTTGATAATAGCTTTTGTTGAAATCAGAAATTACAACCTTATCTGCACCAGAGCTGGCATGTATGAACTGGCCATCTCCGATATAGATACCCACATGGGAAGGTCCGGGCTTGTATGTTGAAAAGAATACAAGATCACCGGGTTTCAAATCCGACTTTGATACCCAGATACCATCGTAATATTGTGAACTTGAAACCCTCTGAATTACTATTCCGTTTTGCAGCATAACATAATGTGTAAACCCGGAACAGTCAAATCCTGAAGGAGAAGTTCCTCCCCATACATAAGGCACGCCCTGGAAGCTTTTTGCCATCTGTAAGACCTCATCAACCTTAATTTCTTTTGCCGTATTGCGGCCTACAATCCCATCAACTGTGAGATAATTATCCCTTTGATAGTTTGAAACCGACTGGTACGTTAAACTTCCGAAATAACCTGTAGGATTATAGTTAAAATATCCTAATTTCTTCAAGTCATTTTGCAGGTCTAACACATCATTGCTTCTCATACCCTGGTACAATGTAACACGGTCAGAGTAATAATCGGCAAATACCGGATTAACAAAGAAACCGATAGACAAAAAAGCTGCAATAACCATGGCAGTTATTTTCTTTTTCATTTTTTAAAACCCCCTCTCAAAGCCTACGAGGTTAGTTGACGGGTTAGGAGAGAGAAGACTTCCCCTACTGTATGAATTCTTTCAAGCTGTGAAAACAGTTTGAATTTTTGAACAGACAGTTTAACCCCAAATAATGCATCCCCCGTTCCTTTTACAAGGATTAGGCATATTTTTTTTGCGACCATGACAAGGCCTCATTATAAGAGAGACAGGCGTTATAATCAACCTGTAATATATGGGATGGTAAGTGTGGAAGGTAATTACATCTATAGATATGGATTTATAATTCAAATTCACATGATTGGTCATAAGTCATATGCATTAAAAATATTAATAATCAGGACAATTTTTTTTAAGGATAAACATTTTGCCTGGCAGAATGCTAAAAGGACTAAAATGGCTAAAAAATCGTTTGTAGGTAGTGCTATTATCTTGATGATAGCAGGGTTTGTAGTAAAAATACTGGGTTTTGTTTATAGAATATATTTATCAAATCTGATAGGAGCAGAAGGGATGGGGCTGTTCCAGCTTATTGCACCTGTATATTCTCTGGTTATACTTACTCTGACATCGGGTATATCTATAGCTGTTTCCAAATTGGTTGCAGAGGAGATGGCAAAGAACCATACAGTAAACCTTAGAAGGATAACATCCTGTTCTCTGGCTATTGTTGTAACGGCAGGTTTGATAGTATCCGCATTTATTCTTATACTTATAAATCCAATAGTCAATGTTATTTTGAAGGATCCAAGGACTTACTATTCCATGCTCTTTCTTATACCATGCATTCCTGTTATTGCGGCTGCATCTGCTTTAAAAGGATATTTTTACGGGGTACAGGATGTGGTGCCGACAGCCTGTTCACAGATTGTAGAACAGGTGGTCAGAATAGGTCTTGTAATGGCTATGGCCGGATATTTTATCAGTATAGGACTTGAGTATGCCTGTGCCCTTGCAACAATCGGTATGGCTATAGGAGAAATTTCAAACCTGTTGGTTTTAATAGTAATATACAGGATGAGAAAGAGAAAGTCTTCAGTAAATAAATTAAAAAAAGGTTTTATGAGAAAAAGAACTATAATAAAAGAAATACTAAAAATATCCATACCAGTATCCTTTAACAGATTTATAACATCAATTATGGCAGCTATTGAGCTCATACTCATTCCCAGGATGCTTTTGACAGGGGGGATGAACTATCAAAACAGTATAGAAGAGTATGGAAAGCTAACAGGAATGGCCATTCCTCTTATTTTCTTTCCGTCACTGGTAACTTTGTCTTTGGCCACAACGCTTGTTCCGGCTATTTCTGAAGCTATGTCTCTAAAGAGTTTTAAAACTGTCAACTACAGGATATCCAAATCAATACAGCTTACTTTTATACTTGGCTTTATATTTACATCCTTATTTTTGGTATTTCCCCATGAAATAGGAAACCTTATTTATAGAAAGCAAAACATAGGAAATATATTGTATCTTCTTTCATTTACAAGTATATTCATATATCTGCAGCAGACACTGCTTGGTATACTAAATGGCCTTGGGAAGCAGGGGATTTCCCTTAGGAATTCAATTATCGGGTACGTTATCAGGATAGGGTTTGTAATATACTTTATTCCTGTATACGGCATACCAGGGTATGTAGTCGGCATAATAATAAGTTCTGCATGCGTTTGTATTCTTAATATTTCTACAGTTGTAAAAACGACTGGAATGGTCCTCGATTTTAGAAACTGGGTCTTAAAGCCAGGTATTATTGGAATAATAATGATTTTTATCGGTAAATACATATATAGCTTTTTTACTATATTTAATACTGGTTATACATGGACAGTTGTATTGACCATATTCGGCAACATTATAACAGCATTTTCCCTGATGTTCGTCCTGGGAGCTCTGGATAGAGCTGAAATGCTGAAGCTTCTAGGCTTTAAAAAAACCATATAGGGTTATAATTTTTTTGCACGTACGCAACAAGATTTACATAGTCTATATTAGAAAAATTATGAAAGATAAAATTAATTTTAGATAATCAATTATAGTTGTGCACTATGGTCAGATAAGGTCAAAGTAAAATATTGTTTTTGACATTATAAATGTGGTATAAATAAGATGTAAGGTCAAAGAAAGTCAAAGTTAATGGAGGTGTTTTGTATGTTTGGATTAACGCCATATGATAGAAGACGTAATGAAGCTGCAAGGAAAGGGGATGTATGGGATTATGGCAGAAGTATTTTTGAAGATTTTTTTAACGATTCCTTTCTTCCGGGCTTTCTTTCAGCCGGCAGTGCAATTAGAGCCGATATTCGTGAGAACGACAAGGAATATGTAGTAGATGCGGAAATTCCCGGTGTCAACAAAGAAGACATCAAGCTTGAATTAAGGGATGGAGTGCTTACTATTTTGGTTGACCATGACGAAGAGGTTAAAGAGGAAAGAGATAACTTCATCAGGAGAGAGAGAAGGTACAGTTCCTTCAGTAGAAGCTTTCATGTAGATAATGTAAAACATGAAGGAGTTAAGGCAAAATATAAGGACGGAATACTTACAGTTGTTTTGCCTAAAGATGAAAACGCCAGGCCTGATAGATACAGGATAGACATTCAATAATAGCTTTTATATTTTTCTTCTTATGACCCAAGTTGGGGGAAGAGCTTTAAAATCCAAGTTTTCCTCCAGCTTGGGTGATATATGAGAAATGTACCCCGAACTTACTATTTGTATATATTAAAATTAGATTAAGAATTTATGAAGTTCATGTTAAATTATTGGGATATATGGTATTTACTTTATATAATGGTAGAAATATTTTAGATTATATGTTATTATATGAAGGGGAGTATAGTTTGGGGAGGGATGGAATAATGGAAGAGTATTCACAACAGCTGAAGAAGGAAATTAAAGATAAAAACTTGCTTCTAAGCTCCTTTAACCAAAACTATGACTCTGATAAGATACTTCTTCAGAACATAGAGGTTGAACTTGACAGCCTTCTATACAAATACTATAAGAATTATAAGATGTTAAAGTACACTGAAGAATAGTAACTCTAAAGATGCAATTCCAATACACGATAAAAGATAAAAACATAATACCGGTAAGAGTAAGTTCGCTTATAGCCTTGCCGGTGTTCTACATAGTTTTTATAGTATTGGAATATTGCTTACAGAGGGTTCACGCTTTTCAAAGTATTCTAGTATCCGGCACAGATTTTCAACGCCGCTTTCTATTTCTTCCGTGTGGACGGCAGCAAAGCTTAACCTTATGTTGTTTAACTTTGTTGGTGTACTACTGTAAAATATTCTTCCAGGTGCAAAGACTATGTTGTTGGCAGCAGCAAATTTAAAAAGATTATTTACCATATAGCTATATGGAAGGCTAAGCCATATGTTTAAGCCGCCTCCAGGCTTTTTGTAAGATACACTGGAGGGCATGTTTTTATCCAGTGAGTTTATGGTTCTCAAATACCTGTCCTTATAAATATTGAACATAACGTTAAAGTGTTTATCCCAAAGCCCTTTTCTAATATATAAATCAAACGCTCTTTGTATAAGGCCGGAAGTAGATATATCGGTTGTGTGCTTTGCTTCCAGTATATATCCTTTAAGGTTTGGCGGCACTATCATAAAACCAAATCTTAATCCGGGCATAAAAATCTTTGAGAAACTTTTCAAGAAAATTACCCTGTTATACTTGTCCAAAGCTTTAACAGGAGTGTAACTTCTGCCTTCAAAGTCCAACTCGCTTATATAATCATCTTCAATTACATAAGTATTGTAACGTTCAGCCAGTTTTATGAGGTCTTCCCTTTTCTTGTTGGAGTATGATATGCCTGTAGGGTTCTGAAAAGATGGTATGGTATAAATAAGCTTGGGTTTGTACTTTTTTAAATTATACTCAAGTACATCAAGATTAAGGCCATCCTTATCCATATCAACATCTGCAATTTCAGCTCCTCTTGACTTAAACACTGCAATTGCACCCGTATACGTAGGACTTTCGGTAATAACATAGTCTCCCTGCTTTAAGAGTGCTTTTGCAATAATGTCAATACCCTGCTGTGCACCTGAAATAATTTGGATATTTTCTTCAGAGCAAGTAATCATGTTGTGTTTTAGGATGCCACATATGGAAGAACGCAGGGGAAAATAACCCTGACTATCCTGGTAGTCAAAAGCATTTCCCTTGTCACGGTCCAGTACTTCGTTTAAAACCAGCTTGAAGTCTTCTACCGGAAACAAGTTTGAAGTAGGTGTAGCGCTGGCGAAGTTCACTGTACTTTCACTGATTTTTATTTGCCCATTATTTATTAAAGACAGATCGTCACTTTGATAAAGTTCATCCATTATAACATTTTTTTCAGTAAAACTGCCTTTTAAGGGTAAAACAGCTGCCACGTACGTACCGCTTCCCGGCTTTGAGTATACATAAGAGTTTGTCTCCAGCTGCTTATAGCACGAGACCACCGTAACGGAGTTAATGCCAAGTATGGATGCCATTTGACGTACCGAAGGAAGCTTGGAATCGGCTACAAGAGTACCGTCTGCTATCATTTTCTCAATTTTTTCACATAGCTGAATATATAAAGGCGTATCAGAACTCTTATCAAGTTTAAGGGATTTAAATAACTCCAACATTTTTATCACCAAAAGTAATGTAATAGTATGGGTTCAATTTTAGCAAAATAACTTTAAAGTGTAAAGAGAACACGCTAAAACGCTCGACAGTTCGTATATGGAAAATGTACCCCTTTAGATATGAGGCACTAGCATTATAAGAGAGCAAGTGATATAATAAATGACTGATGTTTGGTGAAATATTATTATGAATTGACAAGAATCCTTTTACGGGAGTGAAAAAATATTGGATCAATCCGTCGTTAGTGCAGGAAGAGTAAGTATTATTGACAAAGTCAAAGGATATATAAAGCTTGTTAGGCCAAAGCAGTGGATTAAAAACCTGTTTGTATTTGCTGCTTTGATTTTTGCAAGGCATGTTTTTGAGCTGCAGTATTTGCAGAAGGTATCCCTGACCTTTTTATACTTCTGCTTGATTTCTGCATGTGTCTATACCTTAAATGACCTGGTTGATGCCAAGAAGGACAGGCTTCATCCAAAAAAGAAGACAAGACCCATAGCATCAGGTTTGATAAAGAGGGGAGAAGCTGCTCTGTTTCTTGCTGTACTTCTGCCTTTTACACTGACGGCATCCTTTATGCTGGACTTATATCTTGGTATTGTAATACTTTTGTATTTTGTTAATAACACCTTGTATTCCTTTAAGGTTAAGCACATGGTTATACTTGACGTAATGTCTATTGCTGTAGGTTTCCTGCTAAGGGTAATCGGGGGTGCCATGGTAATAAAAGTATATATATCTCCCTGGATACTTCTGTGTACTTTGCTTTTATCATTGTTTCTGGGTTTTAGTAAAAGAAGAAACGAGCTTGTTGTGCTTGAGGGTAATGCAGATTCCCACAGAAAGATACTGGAAGAGTATTCTCTGGAGTTTATAGACAATATGCTGTCCATTGTAACTGCCTCCACTGTTATGGCATATTCACTATACACCTTTTCGTCCAATGATAATTATAACATGATGCTAACAATACCTTTTGTGCTCTACGGTATTTTCAGGTATCAATATATAATATATAAAAAGAAAGAAGGGGGAAGCCCCGAAGAGACTGTATTATCCGATATACCGCTGACAATAAACATACTGCTTTGGGTAATAAGCAGTATAGTTATACTTTATATAAAGTAGATGGGGAGTTAGGGTATCTATGAAAAACACAGCCAGGACCGTTGGTGTAGTAATGATAATAATGCTTCTGTCAAGATTTTTATCCTTGCTAAGCATGATAAAATATACAACCTACTTTGGAAACACCCTTGAAATCAATATCTATTCCTATGCAATACAGTTTCCCAATCTGGTGTTTACAATATTCGGCACAGCACTGTCAACGGTAGTTATACCTATATTTGCCGGCAGTATTGATACAGGGAATAAAGAGAGGGCTTTTAAATTTGCCGACAACGTTATAAGCCTGTCTGTATTATTTACATTGGGGTTGTCTGTTTTGGGAATTATACTGGCGCCGCTGTTTCCTCTTATAACCGAGTTTCGCTCAAATGGTTATGATTTGGCAGTTCTGGCACTAAGGATAATGTTTCCCATTATGCTTTTCTACGCCTTAAATTATATACTGCAAGGAATACTGCAGTCCATGGGAAGATTCAACATGCCTGCCTTTGTAAGTGTGCCCAGCAGCTTGATAGTTATAGGCTATGTTTTCCTGCTTGCTCCAAAGTATGGAGTTAAGGGGCTTCTGATAGCAACTTTTATCGGACTTTCAACCCAGGCTCTAGTCCTGATTCCTCCGATATTTAAGACGGAGTACAGGTTTAGGCCTTCTTTTGACTTTAGAAGTGAGGACATGTTAAAGGCTGTAAAGCTTATGATACCTGTTATGATAGGTACCTCCGCATATCAGCTCAATATGTTTTTTAACGTAACATTGACTGCAAACTTTAAAAATACAGTTACCATATTCTCAATTGTACAAAACCTGGTTTTATATGCGGTGCTGGCATTTATATATTCCATCACGGCAGTAGTATTTCCCAAGTTTACAATGCTTGCTGCAAGAGGGGATATGGATGAGTTTAAAAACAGTCTGGTAAAGGTGCTTACATCCATTACATATTTCTTGATACCTGCAACAGTGGGTTTTATACTGGTAAGGAAAGAATTGATCAATCTGATTGTGGGATGGGGTAAAATAACTCCTGGTGACGTTACTCTGGCAAGTACGATACTTGCGCTGTATGCGGCAGGTATAACGGGAGTGGGCATAAAGGAATTAGTAGACCGTGCATTCTACTCACTAAAAGATACCAGAAGGCCCGCGATCATCGGTATAATAGTTATGGGAGTGAACATAGCAGTAAGCCTTATACTGACCAGATTTATAGGGGTATACGGTATACCTGTGGGAAACTCTGTATCGACACTTGCAGGAGCTTTTGTGCTTATGTTTTTACTAAGAAGAAAGATAGGCTCATTTGGGGCTTCAAAGTTTGTTGGATCAACTTTAAGGATAGCTTCCGCAAGTTTGCTAATGGCGATAGTTTTAATACCTGTTACACTTGTAATGGCTAAATATACCTTTGGATTTGCACTTTTGGACAGAAGCATCAAGCTTTTTATACCTGCTGCTTTAGGCGCTTTGGTTTACTTTGCTTCTACTTATGTTTTGAAGGTTGGAGAAGCTGTGGAAGTCCTTGATAAGGTTAGATCAAGACTTGGTTTTGTAAAGTAAAATATTTGTAACGGAGGGGTTTATGAAGAAGATAAGCTACTATGTATGCCTGATTTTATATTATTTTATAGCAAGGCATTTGCCCGGCTCGGATGCACCCTACAGCCTGGGCTCCAAGCATATAAGGAGATTTTTGTGCAAGAGGATATTTAAAAGAACCGGAAAAAACGTAAATATAGAGCATGGAGCTTTCTTTGCCTCAGGCAAGGATATTGAGATAGGTGACAACTCTGGAATTGGCCTTAACTGCAGGGTAAACGGCCCTTTAAAGATAGGGAATGAAGTAATGATGGGACCTGATGTCATGATATTTACTCAAAACCATAGGAACGACAGGCTTGATATACCCATGAGGCTTCAGACAGACCCTAAAAGGGGTGTAGTTATAGAGGATGATGTTTGGCTTGCGGCAAGGGTAATTGTCCTTCCGGGGGTCACAATTCACAAGGGAGCAATTGTAGGTGCAGGAGCTGTAGTCACCAAGGATGTCCCGGAGTACGCCGTAGTGGGTGGAAACCCAGCCAGAGTCATCAAATACAGAGACGGCAGGCCAGTTTAGTACTGCTTAGTTTGATTGTCAATTTTAAGGCTTAAAATATGATAGAATATCCTATAGATTAAGAAGCGGAGATGAAGATATGATAAAGGTGCTATACTTGTTAAATCATGCAGGTAAGGCCGGTACCGAAAGATATGTGCAGACACTGATTGAAAAGCTAAATAACAAGAAGATAAAGGCATATTTTGCATATAATGAGGACGGGCTCCTGGTAGAGCGGCTAAAATCCATAGGTGTTGAAACCTTCAGGATTGAGATGAAAAATCCCTTTGACCTAAAAGCCGTAATAAATTTGAACAAGCTCTGCAGGAAGCTTGATATTGACCTCATTCATACACAGTTTTTAAGGGAGAACTATATTGCCATGCTGTCACGTATACTTAATCCCAGGGTAAAGGTGATGTATACAAACCACTTTATTCTTAAAAACAATTCTGTTACCAGGATAACCAACAGGCTCATTACTCCCCTTGAGTCCAACATTATTGCAGTGTGCAATAAAGGTAAGGATATGATGGTATCAAACGGGATAAGCAGTAAAAAGATCAGGGTAATATTTAACGGGGTGGATACAAACTACTGGGGGGAGCCTGTGAAGTCAACCTTAAGGGAGGAGTTTGGTATAGGTGAGGATGTGTTTGTGCTTCTTTGCTCTTCAAGATTTGCACATGACAAAGGACACAAGTTCCTTATAAATGCCCTGCATGAGCTTAAGAAAACAGCTGCACAAAAGTTTAAATGTGTTCTTTCCAGCGACGGACCTTTAATGGATGAGTGCAAGAAACAGGTTCAGGACTTGGGGCTTAGTGATGATGTAATATTTACCGGGTTTCGCAAGGATATAAAGAATCTTATTTATGGAAGTGACCTTTATATAAATGCTTCGGAGCACGAGGCTTTAAGCTTTCTTATTATTGAAGTTCTCTCTTGCGGAGTGCCTGTTATAGCCACCGATATGGGAGGCAACAGCGATATCATAAATAAAGAAACAAATTGCGGTATTTTGGTAGAGTATAATGACCATAAAGGACTGGCGGAGGCCATAAAGAGGGTTATGGCCGATAAGGAGCTGCAGGAAACCTTAGGCAAAAATGCGCTAAAAGCTGTAAAAGATAAATTTAACCTTGATAAGGTAGCCCAAGAAACATATAATTTATACATGGAAAGTTTGGGACTTACCGATATTAAACCCTAGTGTTTTCCAATTGGTTTGAGTTCCTTTAGAAAAAAAGATACTAATAAAAAAATATATCAGGAGTGTTGAAAAATGATCATTGATAGTAAAGGGAAGCTGTTTGGCAAGGTAAGTATAATTGATGTTTTGATTTTAGCGGTAGTAGTAGCAGGTGTAACGGGTGTATGGTTTAAGTTTTTTAAAGCCAATACCGTAACTCCGTTGATAGGTAAAGCAGATAATATAATGATGCAGATATATGGGGAAGAAGCTCCGGATTTTGCTTTAAAGGGTGTAAAAAAAGGTGATGTGGTTGTTGATTTTGAAAGAGGTGTTACAATAGGGAAAGTAACAGAAGTAAGAACCGACAAGGCCGTATCTTTTGTTGAGACTGCCGATGGACAGGTTGTAGCAGGCTCTAAGCCGGGCTATGTTTCTTTTTATGTGGATGCAGAAGGGACAGGAGTAATAAATAATGTTGGAGCTGCAGCTTTTGGAGGAGTAGATTATTATATCGGAAGAACGGTTACTGTAAAAGTAGGTAACTCTATCTTTCAGGGCAGAGTATATAAAATAGAAAAAAAGGGGTAATGAATCTTGCTGCAGAATAGTATGCTGTTAAAGCCGGTCTTTTTTCTGGCGAAGAGAATAGAAGCATCATATGAAAACAGCTATATACAGAAAATAATAAACATTGTTTTGTTATTTTTTAGAAGGCTTAATACCACTTATGAAAATAGCCTTACAGCTTATGTAGCAAGGTCTCTAACTGGACTTTTATACAATAGCGCCATTATAGGTTTTTTTATAAGGAAGGGTAATTTGACAAAGTGGTGGGAGCACAGTTTGGCATTTAGAATCCTGAATGCTGTTATAAACCTTCCATCAAAGACTTTAAAAGGGGTTTACCGGAAATTTGAAGCTGTACTTTCAGAAAGTTTGATTATAAAACTCCTGCAGGCTTTATTATCCAGGATGGAAGTCATAGTTGGCTGTTTTCTGCTGGTTATACTGCTAGTGCCTGATAAGCATTGGAACAACGCATATAATCTTCTTATTGCATTATTTCTTGTGTTTTTGATTTTTATAAATACCGTAGTTCAAAGAAACTGGGAGTTTAACTTTAAAGCGCTGGATTTTACACTCATCCTGTTTATGATTACTGTGGTACTTTCCCATTTGACCTCGCTTTATCCCTCCCTAAGTTCAAAATTTCTACTTTTCTACCTGGCCTCCTTTCTATTGGTACTGGCTATAGCAAGTGCAGTAAAAAGTGAAAAATCATTAGGAACATTTGTTGATATACTTCTAATAGGCGTGACCTTGACAGGATTATTCGGACTATGGCAGGTTGTAACCGGTGCAGTGCCCTTTGATCCGTCACTTACAGATATAGAGCTGAATGAAGGAATGCCAGGCAGAATCTTTTCGACAATGCGTAATCCAAATAACTATGCGGAAGTGCTTATTATGCTAATTCCTTTCTATATAGCTGTGGTAATGAATTCAAAGTCAATTGTTAAAAAGGCAGTTTACCTGGCGTTTGCCCTGCCGCCTCTGGTTGCACTTTTTTATACCGGGTCCAGATCGGGGTGGATAGGATTCGCAATTTCAATACTTGTATTTACTTTCTTTACAAACAAGAGACTTATACCATTGCTGCTGGTAGCCGGAGTATTGTTTGTACCATTTCTTCCCCAGCACGTTTATAGAAGGATACTCACGATTTTTAAAGCGCTTAACGATACCTCAGCCCAATACAGGGTGCAGATCATAAAGACTATTTATCCTATGTTTAAAGACTATATTGTAACTGGAATTGGTCTTGGAACTGATGTTTTTAGAAAAATTGCAGATAATTATTATATCTTTACAGAGCATAAAAAGACACCTGTACACACCCATATACTGTATTGGCAGATATGGATAGAGGTAGGGCTGGTAGGGTTTATATCCTTCATGTGGTTTATTTACAGAACCCTTAAAAATTCAATAATTAATATTTACAGTTCATCCAAAGGGCTTAAAAATATACTGGCAGCCTGTGTGGCTTCTTTACTTGGAATACTGGCTATGGGATTTGTAGAGTATATTTGGTTTTACCCTAGAGTAATGATTGTTTTCTTTATAGTTATCGGAATTACGGCTGCTGCATCCGGAATCGCTGATATAAAAAACAGGAGACTATCAGAGTACTAAAACCTAGAAGAAATAGATAACAAAAACATGCAATTTTACCGATACTATTAAAGGAGTTTATTTAGTAGACTTAGGCCACCGGGCCGGATGTGAGGTTGTTGCATGTTTAACTTATTTAAACCCAGGGATGATAAGAAAAGGAAATTTGATAAAAGGGTATTATTAAAGAATGATATTTCCATATTGATACTTGATGAGCGGTGGAATGCTCTGTTTAAGGACACAGAGAAAACAGAGGAAATAAGGGAATATGAAAAAAAGCTCAGGGAGCTTTTAAAGGAAGAAGCCCGGCTCAATACAGAGGTAAGAGAAGTAGCTGCCCGAAAGAAAAAGCATCTTGACAGGATCATCCAATTGACACCTGAAGTGTTTGAAAAGAACAATGAACAGGCTAAAATAGAAATGCAAAACTGCGAGAAGGAAGTAAAGCAGATAAATGGAAGACTTACGGAAATTGAGGGAGAACTGGATACTATTCCTGACAAAATACGGGAGGCAAATCTTGTTCTTTTGGAGCTTACGGTAAATTCAGTGTACTTTAAAATGCGCGAGAATCAAAAAAGGTTGAAGGAATTGGAACAACTCATTGAGGTAACAAAAAAGAGCTTGGAAGAATATATTGAAGAAAAAGGGAAGCTGTCGGAGGATGACACCGATACCTATACTTATTTTCATGACCTTCTTGGAGGGGAAGAGCTGGAGAAGCTTGATAAAGAGTATTTCGGAGAGGTATTTGAGAAAAAAGGCAGTGACGGAGGAACACCATGAAAGTTGTTACACCCGTACAAATGAGGGAAATTGACTCCTATACCATAAGCAGCATCGGCATACCGGGGACGGTTCTTATGGAGAATGCGGCTTTAAGGGTAGTAGATGAGATAATAAAAGATCTGGGTAATGTTAAGGCTAAAAATATATGCTTGTTTGCCGGAAAAGGCAATAATGGTGGAGATGCTTTTGCAGTTGCAAGGCATCTTTATAATAAAGGGGCTAAAGTTACGGTCTTTGTGCTGGCAAATAAGAAGGATATAACTGGTGATGCCCGTACTAATCTTGATATACTGGAAAAAATGGGTGTTGATACGGTAGAGGTTTTAGACACCGGCAAGTTAAATGATATGGAGAGCATACTTGACAGGGCTGAACTTATAGTGGACGGGATTTTCGGTACAGGTCTGAAAGGCAGTGTTAAAGGCTTTTTGGAAGAGGTTATACGGCTGATTAATAATAAGAATGCTGCTGTTTTTGCAGTAGACATACCATCAGGTATAAACGGCGAAACAGGAGAGATACTAGGAACGTGTATAAAGGCATATAAGACGGTCACTTTCGGCTTTCCCAAGCTGGGACATTTTCTTCACCCCGGGTGCGAGTATACAGGGAAGCTGATAGTTGCGGATATAAGTATACCCGAAAGTGCTGCCCAAAAGTTTGGTATCAATCATTTTATTATGGATGAAGCGACTCTTAAGAGTTTAATGCCCCAAAGGAGAAGAAACAGTAATAAGGGCGACTATGGAAAGATATTTGTTATAACAGGATCAAGAGGAATGACGGGTGCAGGGTACCTGGCTGGGGCTGCAGCTTTGCGTACGGGAGCTGGACTGGTGTATTTGGGAGTTCCATCCTCTCTGGTTTCGGTTTATGATTCCAACCTGATTGAGGCTGTGACAATTCCGCTGGAAGACAAAAATCTGGGGTATCTTTCAAAGGAATGTATTCCGCAGGTAATAAAGCAGCTTGAAGGTATGGACGCCGTCGCAATAGGTCCGGGTATTTCTACAAAAGGAGATGCTGCAGATGTAGTTTACAATATTGTTAAGAACTGCAGCGTACCCATGGTAATTGATGCAGATGGGATAAATGCCATATCTAAAGATGTGTCTATATTAAGGCAGTGTAAAGCGAAGGTAGTCCTTACCCCCCACCCCGGTGAGATGGCAAGGCTGCTTGGTACATGTATAAAGGATGTACAGAAAGACAGAGTCAACATCGCAAGGGACTTTTCGGCAAAATGGGGTGTTGTTACTGTACTAAAGGGATCAAGGACAATTGTTGCTGCTCCTGACGGAAGGGTATATATAAACCTTTCAGGAAATTCGGGAATGGCAACAGGGGGAACAGGGGATGTGCTGACCGGTATAATTGCAGGTCTGATTGGGCAGGGATTGGAGCCTGTTGAAGCATCCATAGCTGGTGTGTATTTACATGGACTTTCCGGCGACAGTGTTGCTAATATAAAAGGTGAACACGGCCTTATAGCAGGCGACCTGGTGGAGGAGCTTCCCTATACTATAAAAAGACTTATAGGTTAAATAAAATATAAGGAGTGGTGTTGATTGAAAGCTAGAGATATAATGCTAACAGATGTTATTACAGTAAAAAAAGATACTACTATTGAAGAGATTGCACATATTCTATCTGAAAAAAGCATCAGTGGTGTTCCTGTAGTGGACGATGATAACAAGGTAGTGGGGATAGTTTCCCAGAAAGACCTTTTGTATAAAGATATTGAACCACATTTTCCACCCCTTGTAGAAATACTGGGAGGACTTGTATTTTTAAAGGGTGTAAAGCAGTATAATGAAGAGCTAAGAAAGCTTGTTGCTACAAGGGCGGAAGAGATAATGACAAGGCGAGTTATAACTGTGGAGGAAGATACTGAAGTTGAGAGAATAGCAGATTTAATGGTAGAGAAGGATATAAACAGGGTTCCTGTGGTGAATAATTCAAGGCTGGTCGGTATAATAAGCA
>JBMOLK010000319.1:0-3940 GCA_049325575.1 Bacillota bacterium
TTTCATTTCTTATGCCCCTGGGTGAAGCAGGCATAATCAGTATATTATATAGCACTAAAACAAGTTTTTTTGCTTTTATCGGATTTGAATTGATTGCTTTTTTATACCCCTATATCAGTGACAGGAATAAGGTATTAAGATGGCACATCACTGCCAGTTTGGTAAGTATGATGTTTTTTATTATTATTGTGGCTACTTCCACGGCAGTTTTTGGAGAAAATTTGTTGAGTATTTTATCCATGCCGTTTTTCAACCTGTCCAGGGTTTATAATGCACCAATACTTGAGAGGGTTGATTTATACCTTATAGCTCTATGGTTCATACCCATGGCATGTTCAATGAGGTGTTATGTATTTACTGCATTTGATGGCCTCCAAAAAGTTTTTAAGCTGCGAAAAACAAAATTATTATATACCATATACTTTATTGTCATATATTTATTTAGCAGCATACCAAAAGATATCAATCAGATTTTTGCACTCATTGAAATAATCAATGTGATGGGTATAGGTGTATCAATATTCCTTGTTTTGTGTCTAATGCTTTCACTTATCAGGAAAAAAGGAGTGTGTATCAGATGAGAATGATTTTAAGGTCCATTATCATAGCTTTAATGTGCATATGCCTTCTGATACAAACAGGCTGTTGGGACCGGAAGCTATATGAAGAAATAGGATTTATTCTTCAAATGGGATTGGAAACTGGCCATGGCGGTGAATTGATTTATTCTGTAACCTCTCCGGTTGTTGCACCTGAAGTGAAAGAAAAAGTTGAATTCATTCATACTTCCAAAGAAAGACTCATAAGAGCCTCCAGGGAAAGGGTACGAGATGTTTCCGGAAAACTAATGGAAGGAGGAAAGCTGCAGCATGTTTACTTTTCAAAGGCCCTGGCAGAAACAGGTATTAATGAATTTTTCGAAATTTTCTTTAGGAACCCGGAAAATCCTTTGCTGGCAAATGTTATAGTGGTAGATGGAAGTCCAAAAGAAATGATGGAACTCAGCCTGGAATTTGAGGATAAGCCCAGATCGGCATTATACGTAAGTGAATTGCTCGCGGATGCACATCGAAGTTACCATGCTACTGAAACAAGAATTTATGATTTTAGCATTCTTAACTACTCAGAAACAATAGATCCTGTAGCCCCGCTTTTTAGATATAGTAAAGAGAATATACGAGTAGCAGGTTCTGCCTTGTTCAGCGGAGATAAAATGGTAGGGGAAATAGATACAGACCAGACAATGCTGCTTACAGCACTAATGGGTAAAAAAGACTGGGGTGAATATATTTACGAAGAGCAGGATTCACATGAAACTGGGAAAAAAATTAAAAGAGGAGCAGCAATGCTGATAACAGGCTCAAAAAGAAAAGTTAAAATATACACCAGTGGTAAGGTACCTGTGATTGATATAAATCTGGAACTCAAAGCTTTTCTGCATGAATATGCCGGGAATCACAACCTCGATGAGAGCGAAAACAAGAAAAGGTTGGAGGAAGCTGTTGCAAGATCCATTAAGGCTGACAGTCTGAGACTCTTAAACCACCTTCAAAACCTGGGAACAGACCCAATCGGTTTTGGTGAAATATTGAGGGCAAAACAAAACAAATACTGGAAGTCGGTTAAATGGAAAGAAGTGTACAAAGATGCATCATTTAAAATGGATGTCAAAATGAATATTGAGTCCTACGGCGCTATTAATTGATAATATAAAATCCTTAATCTAAGTAAGTTTATCTTTGGTTTGTTATTATGTAGACTTTGTCAACCTTGAAGAGTTTGAAAACGCACAAAGGGGAGTGCTTTCGATTAGAAAAGAGATTCCTGGCAAAGTACGATTTTTAAAGGCCTATTCAATGATTTGACATTTTACGTAATATCGTATAAAATATTATTATGTATTGGTAAAATTATATAATTTAAGAACATGACTTATTAATGTCTTTCTATATATTTACTGTAGGGTATTTCGTATTTATAAATCTAGTTTGTGCTTCTCAACAATACAATAAGAGCGTATTTGACTAAACTATTAAGTTAACTGCATTGGAAGCCTTAAAATGCTCCACGTCACTTCAAAGTCATCTATTAATCTTTTTTCGTCATATATACTGTTGTTCTGGACTAACTATACCTTTAAACAGGAAGGATATGATGTAAAAGTGAAATCTATTTCTGTAAAAGAATTTTTTATAAAGTTCAAAAATGAATATCTTGGAAGCAGAATAAGAAAAATTGAGTTTGTTAGCTGTATAATATGCAATATTGTTCTTTGGAGTTTACAAATATCAAATATAATTTCAATTGAGTGGAAAAGTATAATTGGACAAATGCAAGGATTTACTGCAGTGTACCTGGCATTCCGTTTTGGAACTACCGGAACGGCAATTTCTATAATATTTAATGTGAAAGACCTAATAGCTGTTACTATAGGATATATAAATACTCAGCACTTCAACTATATAGTTGGTATGATTTTTGTATCGATGACTCTTATGTGGGTATTGATTATGGGCATACTGTCCATTAGGCAGGAACGTCAGAAAAGAGAAATGCGGCGGCTTGCCATAACCGATGAACTAACCGGTGCCTTTAATCAAAGGTTTTTTCATTCAACCCTGGAGAGGGAAATAAACAATGCCTATAAAAATAATAACTCTATTGGACTCATACTGGTGGATATTGATAATTTCAGAATGCATAATGATTTATATGGTCATGATTACGGAGACACAGTTCTTAAGGGTACTGCAATGATATTAAAGCAGGTTGTAGACGGTAAAGACGCAGTATTCAGGTTCGGAGGAGACGAGTTTGCAATACTGGTAAAGAATAAGGATTTGAGATCATTGGAACTGGAAGCCAAAAGGATTCATGAGGATTACCAAAAAATAAAAAAAGATTACTATAACGGCGGGCTGGCAAGCAAGATAACAATTTCAATAGGTTTGTCGGAATATCCTGATATTTCAAGCAGTAAAGAAGAACTCATTACTCATGCAGATATGGCCCTTTACCAGGCTAAAAATATGGGTGAAGACAAAATCAATTTCTACCAGGATATTATGCTTCAAATACATAAGAGTATGAAATCGGATGAACAGATGATAGGAGCATTTAAGGGATTACTAAGTACAATAACCGCTAAGGATAAGTACACTGTTGGGCACTGTGAGCGTGTAGCTTCTTACGCAGTAATGATAGGTGAAGCCATGAGATTGGAATTTAGTGAAGTTCAAACACTGCTGTATGCAGGACTTTTGCATGACATAGGAAAAATTGAACTGCCAAAATCTGTTTTGAATAAAATAGGTCGTTTGACAGATGAAGAATATGAATTAATCCGTCAGCATCCTATCCACAGTGCAAACATTTTAGAGCCTTTATCGAGTATGGGTAATCTTGTTGATTATGTGAGACACCATCATGAAAGATATGATGGTAAAGGGTATCCTGATGGTCTTGCGGGAGAACAGATAAGTCTTGGTTCAAGAATATTATGTGTGGCAGATTCCTTTGATGCAATGGTATCTGATAGGCCGTACAGGAAAAGTATGTCTGTAGAAGAAGCTTTTATGGAGCTGGAAAGATGTGTGGGAACACAATTCGATCCAAGGATTACCAAGCTGTTTATTAATATTATGAGAAATAAAATGTCAATTAAGTATAACTATAAAATTGAAATCAATGGAGCTTTTATAAAGCCTCCTGCTTTACAAAATGTCTGAATTCAATATTAAATTTATCTCTAGGAAAGATACATCAAACATCCTTTGATGTATCTTTCTCTTATGTAAAGGATTATGTTCAAAACATGGAGCTATAAAAAAATATCCGACAGGCGTAAAATAATAGAGGATTTCTAGAATTAATGTAGAATATAGTAACTAGTCTAATAATATGGTGAGGTATCAAAGTGGCTAACTATAAAGTAGATATA
>JBMOLK010000320.1:0-33227 GCA_049325575.1 Bacillota bacterium
AGATATTAGAGGAATAAGAATAAGTGATTTATGTGATATTCTCGGTATCCTTATTGATAATTCACTTGAAGCTGCTGTCGCGGTTAGTAAAGGGTATGTAAAAATAGCAGTAAGGATGATTAAAAATAGCCTTGTTTTTTCCATAGAGAATTCAGTAAAAGGCCCGCTGGAATTAGACAGGATGTTTGAAAAAGGCTGGTCCACCAAAGGTGATGGAAGAGGGCTTGGGCTATGGTATGTAATGAACAAGGTTAGGTCATATGATAATGTATTTTTAAATACTACTCTAAAAGAGAACGCTTTGTGCCAGGAATTAATAATTTCATTAAAAGGGTAGTCTTGCATTTCATCACGAAAAACATGCATTTTATCACATCTTTTAAACTAAAGCTTTTGTCTGTATTAAAATAACTTTAGCAAGCAAGGGGTTGTGTAAATAAAAAATTGCATTACAGGTTTTGGAGGTCAACTATGGCTCTAATTCAAGTTGAGAATCTCATGAAGGACTATAAGCTTAATGTCAGAAAGAAAGGGCTGCTGGGATCGGTTGGCAGTTTACTGGTACCCGAGTATAAATTAAAGCGGGCAGTCAATGACATAAGCTTCTTAATACAAAGTGGAGAGACAGTGGGGTTTATCGGTCCCAACGGGGCAGGTAAATCCACTACGGTTAAGATGCTTTCAGGGATACTAATTCCAAGCTCCGGCTCCATAAGGATTGGGGGAATGTGCCCTTATAAGGAAAGGAAGAAGAATGCAAAAAGGATAGGGGTTGTCTTTGGTCAGAGAACGCAGCTTTGGTGGGACTTACCTGTTTTGGATACCTTTGATCTGCTCAGGTATATATATAGAATCCCTCCCCTGGTTTACAAGAAAAACATGGACAGGTTTAATGAACTCCTGGGACTTCACGAGTTTATAAACAACCCGGTCAGACAATTAAGCCTGGGTCAGAGGATGAGGGCTGATATTGCGGCTGCACTGCTGCATGACCCTGAAATTGTTTTCTTTGATGAGCCCACAATAGGGCTGGACGTTGTCGCTAAAGAAAAAATACGCGAATTTATTAGATATATTAACAGGGAAAAAGGAACTACCATGCTGTTTACAACCCATGATATGACGGATATAGAGAAGACCTGCCAGAGGATGATAATAATCGATGAGGGAGTAATAATCTATGACGGTACAGTTGAACAGATTAAAGAAAGGTACGGCAGGTATAGAACACTGGTGGTTGAGTTTAATGGAAACTACAGTGGTATAGATGTTCATGGAGTAGAAGTTGTTGAGGAGAAGGATAATAAAAAGTGGTTCAGGTTCAGAAAAGATGAGGTACAGGTGTCTCACTTGATTTCAGAACTGGCGTATCGATACAGTATTAAGGATTTAACTATTGAGGAGCCGGATATTGAAGGGATAATCAGGGAAATCTACCAGGGGGGAGTTAATTTTGATGAGGGCATATCTGGAGTTTGTCAGGAAGTCTTTTCAAAATAATATTGTCTACCGGATTGATTATTTTGCAGGTGTTATAAACACCTTGATAATAATATTTGTGAATATATCCATTTGGAAGGCCATTTATGAAGAAGAAGAAGTGTTTGGCGGAGTACAGTTTAGGGTGCTTATGACATATATCGTACTGGGTTTTCTTATACAGTGTATCTTTATGATGGACGAGTACCTGGTTGAAAGTAAGGTAAAGTCCGGCTTAATATCTTCAGATCTTTTAAAGCCCATAAGCTTTAGGCTGTATCTGTTTTCATACAACCTGGGTACTCTTATTTTCAGGCTGGTAATGCAGCTTTTACCCACACTATTAATTGCGATTGTTGTATTTGGTTTGCTGCCGCCTTTCTCGGTATCCATGGCTGTATACTTTATAATTAGTGTAACCCTAGGCTACCTTGTTCTTTATAATCTGAATTTTATAATATGGGTAAGCTCATTCTGGTTTTACTTCACTTTCAGTCTGATTACTATAAAGGATGCCGCTGTGATGATTTTTTCCGGTGCCCTGCTTCCTCTCTGGTTTATGCCCCAATGGCTGGTTGACTTTATTAAATTTACTCCCTTTGATTCAATATATTTTACGCCCATATCCATATATTTGGGGCAGATGCCGAGAGATGAGATTATCATGAGTATGACGAGGCAGGGAATATGGATATTGATACTATTTTGTATCGGACAGGTATTATGGAAAGCGGCATCAAAAAAGCTGGTGGTTCAGGGGGGATAGTTTATGGGTAAATTCAGGGTTTCGGAAGCTTTATATTTGGTGAAGTTGTTTTATAAATTTTCTTCTTTAAGTCTAAAATCAATACAGGAATACAAGCTGGATAGAACCCTAGGCATGTTTGCAATATTCTGTAGGGAGATGATAAGCATCATAGTAATGTACCTTATTCTTATAAGGTTTGTAAGAATCAAAGGATGGGAAATGAATGAAATGTTTTTCCTGTACAGCTTTCTATTCTTATCCTACAGCATATTTGTATTCTTCTTTACAGGCATAAGGGATTTTGATGATATGGTATACACAGGTGAACTTGACAGGTATATGATAAGGCCGCTGGGAATTATGTTCCAGGTTATATCCTCCAAGGTAGACTACTGCGCAACAGTGGGACATGCATTAGTAGGGGTAATACTTTTTACAAGGACCGCCAACTCGGTAGGCATAGAGTGGAATACAGCAAATATTGCATATTATATTTCAGCTTTAATAGGCGGCGCAATAATACAAGCTTCAATATTTATGGTATCCTCGTGCTTCAGCTTCTGGACGGTAAAGACGGTAAACCTCAGGAATATGATATTTTTCAATTCAAGAAGGTTTGCAGGTTATCCAATAAGCTTCTATCCGGGTGTAATACAAAAGCTGCTTATATTTATAGTACCTTTTGCCTTTGTGAGCTATTTTCCTGCACAGCATTTTCTAAGAAAGCCCGACCTTGAAGCTTTCTGGAACGGTTACCTTTACCTTACTCCTGTTGTGGGCCTGGTATTGTTCCTTTTGGTGTATTCCTTCTGGAGGTTTGGTCTCAAGCACTATTCAAGTTCCGGCAATTCCATGTATTAGGCTGTATTGTGAGTAAACTTAAGAAATGAGGAAATCAAACATGAAAAGATATACTAATCTAATAATTTTGGCTGCAGCTTTGGTCACAGCTGCCTGTGTATTCATCATAAAGAATGTTAACTACGGCGATTTGCTTATGACCGCAGGGGTTTATGATGGCAAAGTAAGCATAGCAAATACGGCAGACGTTCATGGACACCTGGTGTTTGATGATGAAGTGGGGGGTTATTACTCAATGGAAGATGTAAGTGTAATTATGGGTCTTCCACTTATAAAGCATTTTGTTGATGACTTAAGAAACAGGAATAAGGATACCCTGTTTTTGGATAGCGGTGATTTCTTTCATGGTACAAATGAAGCAAACCTTAATAAGGGTGAAGGTTTGGTGAAGGCTGCAAATCTTATGGGCTATAATGCCATGGTGCCGGGAAACCATGATTTTAACTTCGGGTTTGACAGGCTTTTGAAAATCAAGTCGGAACTTGATTTTCCAATCCTTTCTGCAAATATCTATAAGGATGGAGAACTGGCCTTTGAAGAGTACAGTGTTCTCGATGTTGGTGGAGTGAAGATAGGTCTGTTTGGTCTGACTACACCCTGGGCATTAAGCTTCAACAATTCAAGGGATAATGACGGTGTAACAATAGAGGACCCCGTGAAGTCAGCCCTAAGGGTAGTACCGATACTAAAGGACAAAGCGGACATTGTAGTACTTATTTCTCATTTGGGTGATGATGTGGATGAAGAAGTAGTGAAAAAGGTGGATGGCATAGATCTGGTCTTAGCCGGACACTACCACAACCTTTACAAGTCAGCCAAAAAGATAGGAGATACATATATTGTTGAGGCAGGCGGATGGACTACGCATCTGGGTATAGCGGATATATACCTTAAAAATAACAAGGTGGCAGGTGTCTCGTGGAAGGTGATAACAAGTAAGGATAAGTCTTTGACAGATAAAGAATTAAATAAAATTGCCCAGGAGTATCATACACTGGCACTGGAAAGCGCGAAGGAAGTTCTGGGAAAAACCGAAGTAAAGCTAAACGGGATTAGATCACAGCTTAGGTCTAAGGAAACAAACCTGGGAAACTTGCTTGCCGATGCCATGAGGGCTTATGGGAATGCGGATATTGCCCTTATGAACGGGGGCGGTATAAGGGAGAGTATTCCTCAAGGAGAAATTAACCTATACAAAATCGGTAAGGTGCTTCCCTTCTCCAATTCGCTAGTAATTGTTGAAATGAAAGGGGATAAGATATACAGAGCCATCGAGAGAGGAATCAGGGACTATACAAGCGGAGTAAACGGCGGGTTCCTGCAGGTATCAGGTATTAAGTATGTATTTGACGGTTCAAAGCCTGCAGGCGAAAGGCTGATCAGTGTGGAAAAGGATGGACAGCCTTTGGATAGGAACAAATACTATTTGGTTGCTACAAATGACTACCTTTATAACGGCGGTGACAACTATGAGGAGTTTAAGAATATAAGACTTGTAAGCATGGGCTCTCTTCTTAAGGATGTCCTTGCACAATACATAAAAAGCCAGGGTACTGTTTCTCCCTGCGAGGAAGGCAGGATCAAGGTAATAAATGAAAGATATAAATAAAGAATATAAAGTTGAGGTGAATTATAAGTTATGCAATGTCAAATAAACTCCAATATCACATCAAAATTCGACCATATACTGACTGAAGAAGAAAAACACCGGATTTTAATTGAGTTTAATAACACTAAAACCGACTACCCAAAAGAGAATAACATTTGCCAGGTGTTTGAAGAACAGGTAAGGAAAACGCCTAATAATAAGGCGGCTGTTTTTGAAGACAGAATCATCACATATGATGAACTAAATAAGAGGGCAAACCGGATTTCGTATATTTTAAGACAAAAGGGAATTGGGCCTGGACATCTGGTAGGGATAATGATGGAACGCTCGCTTGAAATCGTAATAGGAATAATGGGTATTTTAAAGGCGGGAGGAGCATATCTGCCCATTGATCCCGGGTATCCTGCAGAGAGAATAAGGTATATGCTTGAGGAAAGTAAAATAAAGATACTGATAACCCGGAATCATTTGATAGGTAGGGAATTTTTTAAGGGTGAAACTATAGATATAGAGGATAACATCTTATCAAGCGTAGTGGATACAAATCCTGAAAACATTAATAAACCCTCTGATCTGGCTTATGTGATATATACGTCAGGGTCCACCGGAAACCCTAAGGGAGTTATGATCGAGCATGGAAGTGTTTTGAATATGATAACAGGTTCCTATAAGGTTCTCTATGGTAGGTATGGTCAGCAGCTAAATGTTGCAACATCAGCTCCATTTGTTTTTGATGCATCGGTCTTACTAATGTTTGGAAGTCTATTATTGGGGCATACCTTGTTTATTATACCGGAGAGTGTTTTAAAATTCGGCAGAAGTCTTGAACAGTACTATTTAAAGAATTCAATCGATATTGCCTTTGTAACACCAACCCTTATTAACTTGCTGTTAAAGACCAGAGCATCATTTTCATTTGATAAAAACTTAAAGATTAAGTGCTTTGCAGCAGGTGGAGAAGCACTTCACTACTCAGTAGTAAAGGAATTCCTTAATTCCTTTAAGGGAAGTGTACCTGATGTTTTAAATCTTTACGGGCCTACAGAATGCTGTGTATGTTCAACATTCTACACTATAGAATATACAGGTCTTGACAGAATAGATACCATTCCCATTGGCAAACCCCTTGCAAATCAAAAGATATATATATTGGGGGAAAATCTGGAGGTCCTACCTATAGGCACTATGGGAGAAATATATATTGCAGGAGAGGGGGTCGGTAGAGGTTATCTAAACAAGGAAGAGTTAACTTCCCAAAGATTTATACCAAGTCCCTTTGTGCCAGGTGAAAGGATGTACAGGACAGGGGATATGGGAAGATGGATGGCAGATGGAAATATAGAATTCCTTGGAAGGTTGGACTGCCAGGTAAAAATCAGGGGATTTAGGGTGGAGCTGGGTGAGATAGAAAGTAAAATCCTTGGATTTAAGATGAGAAGGAGCAAAGACGAAGCAAAATCCGGCGGGCAGGATTGCCCGGCTGTAAAGGAGGTGGTTGTCCTCGACAAATTCGATGAAAGGGGCTACAAGTATCTTTGTGCATATCTTGTATCGGATGGGGAGCTGGATATGCCAGCACTAAAAGAGTATTTATCAGCGGAGTTGCCGGACTATATGGTCCCGTCATGTTTTATCCGGGTTAAAAAAATGCCGCTAACCGTTAACGGGAAAGTGGACAGAAAAGCTTTATCACAAATAAACAAAACAAATATTTAAAAAATTAAAAGGAGGCAAAATTATGCAGACGTTTGATATGAATTTAATAAAGGAAAGGGTTTTAGATCTTGTCAGGAAGAACTCCATGGCCGGTTCTGAAGGCTTATGTGAGAATTCATTACTCAAGGAGGATCTTGGAATAGACTCCGTCAGATTGGTGGATTTGATAGTTGACCTGGAGAGTGAACTCGGTTTTGAAGTGGAAGGCACAGCATTAAATCCTGAAAATTTCCGTACAGTATCTTGTGTTATTAATTATGTTGCGAAAAAAGCTGTCTAGAAGCTTATAGCAAAATTACAAATAAAGGGGGAAGATGAATGCCTTTGACAGTAAATGAACTTACAAAAGAAAGACAGTTGGTGCTTCTATGTTCAAGGGGGGTTCTTAAGGATGAGCATATTGAAGACATTAAAGAGATCTTAAGTGACAGACTTGACTGGAAGGAGATTTTATACCAGGGAATCACACACAGGACATTGAACATGATGTATTATCATCTCGATAGATTAGGCCTTACGCATAAAATTGAAGAAGAAGTATTAAAAGCAATGAAATCTCAAAGTAAAGCATATGCTGTCAGGAACAAGGTATATTTCGGTGAGATCAAAAAAATATTTGAGATCCTAAATAGTAAGGGTGTGAGAGCTGCTATCCTCAAGGGAAACTTTCTCTCGGCAAATGTTTATCCTTCTATAGAGACCCGTACCTTTAACGATATAGACCTTCTTATGGACCTTAAAGACGAAAAGGTTATTTGCCAAACCCTTGAGGAACTAGGGTACGTACAGGGACAGTACAACGAAGTCACAAAGGAAATCATACCTGTAACCAGAAAGCAAAAGATGTTTCATCTTATGTCCACAGGCGAACTTCAGGTGTTCCTTAAAAAGATGGACAACCCCTTTGCCCCTCTGGCAGAAGTTGATTTAAACTATAACATATTGTGGAAGGGCCACTGTCCTTACAGAATTGATACTGCCGGACTCCTTGAAAGAGCAGTTGAAGCCGATCTGGATGGAGGTAAGATATATACTCTAAACTATGAAGACTTCCTCATTCAATTGGCCTTCCATTTGTACAAGGAAGCAGTCAATCTGCTCTGGATCAGTGATTTAAGGGATCTGAAGATTTATAAGTTTGTTGATGTTGCCATATTTGTTGAAAAGTTCACTGACCAAATTGATTGGGATAAACTGGTCAAGTTTTCGATTGATAACGACTGCAGTAAAATACCATACTACACCTTTTATTATGTAAACTTAATGTATGGCGATGTAATTCCTCAAGCTGTAATGAAAGCCCTTGAACCTGACAATAAGGATTATTTGGATGAATACGGGATAGATGGTGAAAAGCCGTCAAAGTGGAAATTCGATTTCTTTACAAGGTTGTTTGAAACAAGCAGGGTGTTGGAATTAAGTGATGATGCCATGCTTACAAAAAACAAGTTCATTGAAAAAAAGAACAAGGTTATGTAAGACGGTGGTCATATGATAGAAAAGGAATTCAAGATACTGCTTGATGAAAACGATTATTACAGGATAAAAGAGCTTTGTACAGGTAGAAAAAGTGAAAGCAAAATTCAGACCAACCATTACTTCGACACTGAAAGCTTCTTTTTCGACAAGAAAAATGTGACCCTCCGGGTGAGGGAAACATGCAATGAATATGTACTAACCGTCAAGATTAAAGATGCAAAATTATACGATGAAAAGATCAGGGTATCCGACGAGTATAAATTCAAGATAAGTTATACAAAGTTTAAGGGGCTTACAGAAAAAGGCGATGATATCTGCGAGATAGAACCGGGACTGGCACAGGTATTTGAATCCTGGCGTGAGCAATTCTCTAAAGCAAGATACCTGGGGAAGCTTACTACCGATAGAACAAAGCTGAAGCCCAGAGATAAGGTTCCATACATAGAACTTGATAAAAATGAATTTCTTGGATGTACCGACTGGGAGCTGGAATGTGAAGTTGAAAGCCAGGAAGAAATCGAGGCTTTTGAAGAGTGGCTTAAAGCAGAGAACATCCTGCCTGGTAAACCTGTGCGGGGAAAATACGGCAGGTTCTTGGACAGGCTCAAGAGCACAAACGATATAAAACTCTGGAGATGAGCTTAATGGTGGATAAGGAAGAATATATTTTATGCTCTAAAAAAGGCATACTGATTGTAAATGAAGGAATCAGCGGCTCCGGAAAAAGTGAATGCGTTAAGATGATGTTCCAATATCTTAGTGATAAAGGCTATAAGACAGGCGTGATAGAATGGAACTCAAATTCGGTCATTAGAAATATCGTAGATAGAATAAATAGGATGAATCTCTTGACGTCAAATATATATTGCATTCTTCAATATGTCAGCTTTTTTTTTGACTATGTTATAAAAATTATTCCTTTATTAAAACAAAACTATATAGTGATAGCTGACAGATACATATATACTGCATTGACGCGTGATGCAGCAAACGGGGCAGGAAGGATGTTGGGACGGATTTTACATGGCTTTTTCAGGAAACCGGATCTCTTGTTTTTTCATAGTGTGACCCCTGAAGTATGCCTTGAGAGAATCAAATGCAGGGGGAAAGTCTTATTTCACACCAATAACAGAATACTAAAAAATAATACTATAAAAAACAAGGATCTATACTATTTGAAAAAGCTTGACAGAGAGTACATGAAGCTGATTTCCTGCCTTCAAAATAGGGGAGAGACTAACATAGTTGTTGTTAGCAATGATTCATCAAATCTTATGGGATATGTAGAGGGATATCTGGATAAAAAAATAACCAGTAAGAGAGTGAATACAGTAAATAGTATTGGGGTGATGACAAATGGCAAAAAAGCAGCTAAAGGTTGTTATACAGAAAAATATTAATAATTATTTATTCAGTGCTGTCCTTCTATGCATAATACTGGCGTATGATAACCTGAAACCATGGTTTTACGAGAACTATATCCAACTGTATTTCGTTCGTAATAAACGGGGAAGGTATGAAAAAAGTGAAAAATGGCTGGATTTTTACGGTGCATTGACAGCACCACAGGAAGTATTGGAGTACAATAAGCTTAATAAAGAATTCTTTATGAATATAGATATAATGAAGTTTATAGAAAGCTGTATAGATGACGGGTACTACTTTTATACATATTATGATGAATATTATGTAAAGCCGAACTTTATGAAGGCTAATATCCATTTCGTCCATGACCTTCTTATTTACGGATACGACAGTGAGAACAGGAAAATCACAGCTGTGGGGTATAATGACAATAAAATCTTTTGCAGCTATGAAATTGACTATGAGGCTTTTGAAATTGCGTTTAAAAATGGATTGGAACTGACAAAGGATGGAGGGTGGGAGGATATATCCTTTTACGGACTGAAGCTAAAAAGCAGGTATGATGAGAATTACAAATATAAATTTGACATTTCCAAGTTTATGTCCAATTTCCATGACTATGTCTACTCTGTAAATACCGGAAAAAGAGATTACCCGGAAGATAAATCATATGATTCCAAAGAACTGTATTACTTGCATACACTAAAAGACAATGTATATGGGATTGATATTTATGACCACATTATAGAATACCTGAAGAAAACTGCGGAAGAAAGAACGCCTCTGCTTTATGTAATGTTCCATACCTTATATGAACACAAAGTATCTATAATGGAAAGGCTCCAGTATGTAGCAGATGAATTTCGGATAGATGGAATGGCAGATATAGTTAGTAATTACAAGCAAACCATAGGCTCACTTGATCTGGTCAGGCATTTGGCACTAAAGTACAACAAGGTAAAAAAGGAGTCAGTGTTAAGTGAAATGGTCACGGCTTTGGAACCGGAGAAGAACCGTGAGAAAGAACTGTTAACCAAAGCCTATGACATAATCTCCAGGCAATGTGAATTTGGGAGGTGTCAATATGAATCAGTTTATTAAAATTGAATTTGAGTGCATGTGTAATCTGGATTGTAATTACTGCCATGCTTATATGAACAAGCACAAGGCAAATATAAAGAAAATAATTCATGAGTTGGAGCAGATTTTTTCAGAGTATGATCCCACAGCTACATTCTTCAGGGTAGAGGGTATAGGAGAGATAACCTTGTATCCTGAAATAGTTGACTATCTCTCGGCAAAAGCAGAAAGGGAAGGCTATAATATCGAGGTGCTTTCTAATGGCATACTTGCCGGGGAATTTATAAAAGAGACTCCTTCACTAATATGGATCATCTCCCTGGACGGCAATACTGCACAAATGAACAGGCATAGAAACTTAAATCAGCAAAAGGTCAATAAAATCCTGGATACCATTATAGAGTACAATACTGAAATTCAGTGTGTTTATAGTGATCAGAGCATGGAAGAAGTTAATGAATTTATTGAATATTTAAGTTCAAGGAATTATTCAGGGTTCCTTCACATATCCCCAAGAAAGTATCATGACAAGCCTTTGGAACATTGTCTTGACCACAGCAAACTTATAAGGGCAGACTTTGTTGCCGGAGATGAGTACTTTAAGAGATGGGAATATATAATTCAAAATAAAAAACGGGATTTTGAATGTGACTTCTTTACAAAGGGATATGTTTACCGAATTATGCGGGGGGATGAGGAAACAAAAAGGATTAAATGCGACTGCGCAAGCTTTGAATTTGAATATGGAAATGAAGAAATAACGAGCTATAATCCATGTGACTGCGGTACATGTATCTGCCAGTTTGAGTATGACGTGGGCAGAAAGCTGGATCTTCTGGGCAAACTAACAAAGCAGCCGGCCAAAAGATGTGTGTAAGTCAATCCCTTATACAAGGAGGATACTTATGAAGTCAAAGAGAGCCTTTTTAGTAGAGCCGGGGAGGTTTGAAATTTCCCAGGTGGATATTTATCCTAAGGATGATCAGGTACTTGTAAAGATTACTTCCTGCGGTTTGTGCAATTGGGAATTAAACCACTGGAAAGGCCTCATTGGAACATTTCCGCAGCCTCTCGGACACGAGTGGACAGGAAGTGTTGTAGAGCTTGGGCCAAATGTCAAGGGATTAAAGGAAGGAGATGTGGTAACTGCTCTGCCGGACAATCTGACAGGTTTTTCGGAATACACGGTTGTCAGTGAGAAGAACTGCTTTAAACTGGCTGCTACCGTAGATCCCAAATACGCACCAGGAGAGCCTCTAAAATGCATTGTAACAGTATTAAGGGCTGCGGCACCAGAGGCAGGAGATAATGGTGTTGTTTTAGGATGCGGACCTATGGGGTTATGGTGTATTCAGGCCCTGTCTGGGAATTTACTGTCTTCACTGGTTGCTGTAGATATTGATGAAAAGAAGCTGGAACTTGCCAGGAAATTTGGTGCCACCCATGTGATCAATCCGACAAATGAGAATGCAGAGAAAAGGATTGAAGGCATCACGGGTGGAATGATGTCAGATTTTGTGATTGAAGGTACGGGAATTCCTACACTCTTGAACACTGCCCAGCACTACATCAGGAAAACAGGAAGGGGTAGGCTGATTCTTATGAGCTCCCATGAATCCACGTGCAGTGAGTTTGATTTCAGGGAAGCCATAAGCCGATCGGCGCAAATCATAGTTCCCCACCCTGGATATTCAACAGACCAGCATGAAGATTTAAGGAGAGCCGTAACCTATCTTAATAATGGAATCTTTAAGGTAAAGGAAGTCATAAGTCACCAGTTTGCTTTAGAGAATATACAAAAAGCCTTTGAAACCCTTGAAAGTAAGCCTATTGGTTACTTAAAGGGAATAGTGATACCATAGCAGTTAAGGTAAAGGGGCTGTCAAAAGGCAGTCTCTTTTTTAATGTAGTAAATCTCGATTCAAATTAATCCACTACTTAAAACTTCTATAAAACCAGAAATATTAAAATTCTTTTCTATGTATCTCCAACTAAGTGTTTAGTTCGGATTTTACTATTACTTCCAAGAAAAAAATAGAGTATTAGATTCTATTTGAAATTACCTAAATATTACTATATTATCTATAGTATAGTAATACGAAATTAGTATTAATGCCTAATATTATGTATTTGAACAATTTAGAAGAATTAATTATAAGTAATGGAGGTATTTTAGATATGAATACAAGGAAAAAAGTCAAGAATATAAGAAATAAGGGACGGGATAGAAAAAAATTGCTGGTTCTGGCTGCAGCAGTGTTGTTGGCTATATCCCTTATAGGAATCTCTGCTATAGCATTTCTGAATGTTGGAAACCCTCTTGAAGCACGGCAAGGAAACGATGTAGCAAAACAGCAAATGCAGGAGATTGAACAGGGAAGTCAGGGAATGGAGGAAGATTATAATGAAAATATGAAGGTAAATACAAAACCCCAAGTGAGTATTAAGTACATAAATGATATTAAGATAAATGAGATTACAACCGGTATCGGTATCGAGAAAAGTGAAAATGATATGATTCAAAAGATGGTTGTAGACTTTATAAAGGCCGAATATAGGAGTGACACTGAAGCTTTGAAGGATATGTGTACCGATGAGTTTAAGAGGGAATTAGATAAGAGAAAAGGTGCTATTGTTGGCAAGAAGAGAGGAGACGTTAAATTTAGCACTATTACAAACGTAGTAAGAGAAGGTGACTTGTACCTGGTATTTGTTAGAGTTAGTGATGACCTTGGCGACTCAGAATACCAGTGGAATTTTGAGATTAAAAAGGTTAATGGAAAGTTTCTGGTTTCATCTGTAGAATTAGATGTTTAAGATATATGTAAATGCAGTACACGGTATTTCAGTACAGAGCATGGAAGCGAGATGAAGCTGTCTCCTTCCGCCATAAACTTTGTTGGAGGCTGCCACCAGCGGTAAATTTATGAACTAAAGGTTAATTGGCTCACTATGTACAATAGTTAGTTAGGCTAACTAATAAAGTCAAGGGCGGTATATACAGCTTGATTGTGGATTAAGTTTGGATTAAATTAAAAACATATGGGGGTGGTGTTAGGTAATGCCAAAGAGAAATTTATCGTTATTAGTCATTTTCTGTCTTATTGGCAGTATAGTGTTTGTCGGGTGTTCGGATAAAATTGTTAGCAATGATATTACCAAGCCGTCTCCAGGTCCAGACCATGTGAGTGACGAAAGCCAAAGTACTATACCCCTGACTTTTAAGCCTGTTGAAGAAGACGAAAAGAAGCTTGAAATGCTGGATAATGATGGGGTGGGAGAAATAGTTAAGGAAGTAAAGCTTGATAATGCTACAGTATTCATATTCAAAAAACCGTCGGACGATTTTGTATTGTATGGCGGTGTTAAAGTAAATGGTACACTGTACGAAATTGACATAGTTGGATATGGGGACTTTGATATTCAAGTAAAAAATACATTTTTATTCAATAAACCTCTTATATATATTCAAGGAATACATGGAGCAACCTGTCCTGTGACTTATTATATCTATTTTAAAGATAACACTCCTTACATCCTGCTTTATTTGGAACGTTTTGTAGTAGAAATGGATCTAGATGGAGACGGAGAAGAAGAAGCTATAGCCAAAACAGGCGGTTTGACCGAGATATATAAGCTTGATAAAAACATGTTGATATACTCATCATTAAATAAAATATTAAATGCCGACTATGTTTTTTATCCAAATGAAGGCAGTGAAGAAAAAGACCTGACTTTTTGTGCTTTTACACCATCTACTTATGAACGCCGTATATATAAGTTGACAAAAGAAGGCTTTAAAATGGAAAGTGTAAGTTTTCTAAAAGAAAATATACAGGATGAAATTAATTAAATTGTTTGGAGATTACGAAAAAGGTTCTCGTGTTTAAGTTATGTTTGGATAGTTACAGGAACTGATAGTATAAAAGCCTGTTATAATACATGCCACTATTTTACTTAATGTTTACTGGATGCAGTGTATGCTATAATGAGTTTTATAAGTGTATGCTGCATCTATTTTTATGCGGTTAAAGGGAACTTGGTTATCTATAAAGGAGCGTCTATGGAAAAGAAGGTATTAGTAGTAGATGATGAAAAGAGCCTTGCAGATGCCGTATCATATGCCTTTAGAAAAGAGGGGTTTGAAGTTAGAACGGCTTATGACGGTTTTGGGGCTTTGAAGGTCGCGGAAGAGTTTAATCCTAAAGTAATAATACTTGATATTATGATGCAGGGAATGGACGGTTTTGAGGTGTGCAGGAATTTAAAAAGCAAGGATAATGTCGGCATCATACTTCTTACTGCAAAAGGGGATATTGTAGATAAAGTACTTGGACTTGAGCTTGGAGCGGATGATTATATAACAAAGCCTTTTGATATAAGGGAGCTTATTGCAAGGGTTAAATCCCTCATTAGGAGGCTATCTAAAAATAAGGAAGAGAGAATAAAGTCAATAAAGTATAAAGACCTTGAAATTATTATTGAGCAAAGAAAGGTATTAGTTGATAAAGATGAAATAGTTCTTACTCCTAAGGAATTTGATTTGCTGTACCTGCTTGTGTCCAACCCTGAAAGGGTTTTTACAAGGGAAGAGCTTCTTGATATGGTATGGGGCATGGAGTATGTAGGGGGAACTCGTACGGTAGACATACATGTTCAGAGGCTAAGGAAAAAACTTGGACAGGATTATCAGAGTATTTTGCAGACGGTCTTTGGGGTAGGCTACAAGGCTATGGGGGATTTTGATGAGGATTAGCATAAAGATAAGATTCAGTATTTTTCTGGCGCTTCTCTTAATTTCCACAGTAAGTGTTCTTAGTATCCTTGTACTGCAAGGTATTAGAAGCTACCAGACTTCACAATATGAATACAGCCTTTCGCAGCAGTGCAAGGTGGCCAATGTATATTTGAAGCAGAGCTATTTGGTATCATCAGGTGACGATGAAATTTCTCCCCAGGATTATTTAAGAAGAAAAGGCAATGATCTGGCCCGGGAGCTTCAAACCATTCTGGGCACTCAAGTAGCCTTTTATGATAATGATGGGGTACTGATAGGAAGCTCATGGGATACCGGTAAAAGGGAAGACATAAGGGATACTTTGGGCTTTGCACTGGAGGGAAAAGCTGCTTATCAAATATCCGGGGGTTCAATTCAATATTTCGAACCTGTTTTTATATCCGGTAGTGAAAGTTTGGGTGTTGTACAGATATATTATACTTTAAGAAAGGATATATATTTTTACAATACTGTAAGAAATCTATTTATAGGAGCAGGCACCCTGATTTTTATTCTAAGCTTTATCGCAGGCTACCTTTATTTTAACAGGTTTACCAACCTGATTCTTAGACTTAAGAAGATTACTGAAGACATAAAAGACGGTAAGTTTGGAGGGTTTAAAGCTTTTAAGAGAAGAGACGAGCTGGGGGACTTAAGCCAGGGCATTTTTTTTATGAGTAACAGGATTGAGGAAAATATTGAGTCGCTAAAGGAAGAACAGGAGAAGCTTACGCTTGCTGTTAATAAGCTTAAGGTAGTGGGAGAGCAACAAAAACAGTTCATTGGTAATGTGACCCATGAATTTAAGACACCTATTACAACCATTAAAACCTATATTGATTTAATGGAAATGTACCCAGATGATATGGAACTTATGGAAAAATATAAGGTGAACGTGGGAAAGGAAATACAAAGGCTCTACGATATGGTGGAAAAAACTCTTTACTTGGCTTCCCAGGAAAAGTATGAGTTTGAATTTGAGGCTCAAAGAATAGAGGTTTCGGAGTTTCTCAAGGATTTATGCCTTCGTATGTCAGGGAAAATACAAAAGTACGGGCTTGAAATGATAACCGACTTTAGGGAGAGTTATATAAATGCAGACAGGGAAGCCCTTACTCACATTATTGTAAATATTTTGGATAATGCTATAAAGTACAATACCGCTAATGGAAAGATATTTGCTAAAAATTATATTCTTAAGGACAGTGTTAATATAGAAATTGCCGATACGGGAATCGGGATTCCGGAACACCTAAGGGTCAAGGTGTTTGAGCCTTTTTATACGGTGGATAGAAGCCGAAGTCGGGAAAGGGGAGGAGCAGGGCTTGGACTTTCACTGGTAAAGCAGCTGGTACAAAAGCAGAGGGGAACCATAGAAATTTATGAAAATACCTATAATGGTGAAAAAATCGGTACTATAGTTTTGATTTCACTTCCTTTGTATAAAGATAGTGGAAAATAAAAAAGTTTACACTTTTGAAACATGTGGAGAAATTTTAGAAAAAAGCTTTTGTTATCATTTAATAAGAGGCTGGCAGGTTAAGCCTGGATCCTCAAAAATTATTAAATGGGAGAGATGATAATGTTTAATAAAAGAACTTTAAAAGGGGTTTTGACTGCAGTACTTATATTAAGTACCTTTACTGCCTGCAGAGGGTTGGACGGCTCAAATGAAAGACAGGTAATTGATAAGGGAGATAAAAAGATTGTAGTTTTAAATCCTAAGGAAACTCCTGTAATCGATACAGAGATAAAATCTTCGCCTTCAAAGCAGGGAATAACAGTTGGAAATATGATTGTGCTAAAAGACGTTGAAGCTTATGACTGGCGGGATGAAGACACCCTCATGATAAGGAAGAAGAATTACAATGCCGGGGAAATATCCGTTGAAGGTGAGCCCATGGCTCCTACAAACCTATACCTTCTTGATATTAGCTCCCGAAAGGAAGAGCTTATACGCGGAGAAGGCAGAAATCAAGGCGGCGCATCATACTCAAAGGACAGGAAGTATATTTTTTACAAGAGCAATATCGAAGAGTCTGCAGATGGGTATATAATGGATTCCAATGGGGATAAATCAGTTGGAATTACTCCCGAAGAAGGGTTTATATATTCGGATGAAGGCAGATGGATTGATAACCGCCACGTGATTTTTAAGCATTATAGCAGTGAAGGGATTAATAAAATATATTTGGCAGGTATTGATGAAAATATGAAAACCACACTTACAGGTCTTGTAGAGGTTAATGATATAAGGGCATCGGCCATTGATAAGGTAGATGATAAACTTTATTATATTGAGAAAGGGGCCTTAAAGGTAAAAGACCTGGGTACAAACAATATAAAGATATTAGCCGAGAATGTTAGAGACATCAAAGTATCACCATCCAAAACGCAACTGGCAATTATCAGAGATTCGGAAGGTGAAGGAAATTACCTTGTTGTTACTGATATGGAAGGTGTAGAAAAGAGCATGATAGCTGAAAATGTTGGTGCTGTTGAATGGTCACCGGATGAAAAGAAGATCGTATACAGCAGTTCTTTGGATAATATAGAAAAGCCAGGTTTGTTTGTAACAGACCTAAAGTCGGGAGAAACCCTGCAGGTTTCCATAGACCAATTCAGTAAAGTCATATGGAGTCCTTTAGGTAAAAAGATATCGGCCACAAGACTGGTCAAGGAAACTGATGATTACAATTGGCAGACCATGGTTGTTACTTTAAGTGAATAAAATATCAAACCAATAATAAAAGCCCGTTAAGAAGTTTTGGTTAGTACTTTTTGACGGGCGTATGCCATTTTAACCAGTTCATTTAAATTT
Source organism: Bacillota bacterium (assembly GCA_049325575.1). Classification (GTDB taxonomy): domain Bacteria; phylum Bacillota; class Clostridia; order Acetivibrionales; family Acetivibrionaceae; genus JBMOLK01. The sequence continues at coordinate 17,936 of JBMOLK010000320.1, forward strand.
CAAGTATTAAACATAAAGGATTTTTCTGCTATAATTAAAGATAGAATTATGAGTGCTAAGCCAAACCCGGTTATTCAAGCATGTGTTTTAGTTCCCATATGTGTCTGACGGTGAAAGGGTGGATTAAGATAATGGTAGGTAAAAAATACTTTGCAGTTTATTGCTTATTGATACTAGGTATTGTTGTTCCTGTATTGGTTGCATATGCGAACTATAACGAAATGAAAGCCAACCATAAGGAAGGGGAAGATTATGTTATAGATTACAGAAGGACAGATTCGGATGTTGCGGTTATTGCTATACATGGAGGGGCTATAGAGCCGGGTACTACAGAGATTGCAGATGATATTGCATCAGATGAGTACACTTTTTACACAAACTTGGGTTTAAAGAGTAAAGACAACTTTAAAATGCATGTTACATCCACAAACTATGACGAACCTATAGCAAGGGACCTTGTCTCAAAATCAAACTGGACCTTATCCATACACGGCTGTAAGGGGACACGCCCAATTACATATATCGGAGGACTTGACGAAGAGCTGAAAGACAAGGTCAGAACAGAATTAAAAAAAGCAGGATTTGTTGTGGAAGATGCACCTTCTAGTATAGGGGCAGAGGATAGAAGGAATATATGCAATTTAAACTTAAAAGGCGCCGGTACCCAATTGGAATTGACATATAAGTTGAGGCAGTCGTTTTTTAAAAGTATGGGCAAAAGCGGAAGACAAACAAAAACAGAAGCATTCTATAAATATGTTAATGCAATTAAAGCAGCACTTAAAGATTTAGAATAATTGAAATAGATTTCTTAGAACTCACCCTCCAAGTTGTTTGACGGTATTTTATCACCGTGACCAACTTGGAGGGTTTTTTATTTTTTGGCTTGTACCCTAAAAATGGTTTTACTGGCTTCGAATTATATTATGCATTGCTATTTACTGGTTAAAAAATTGAAAATACTTACAGCTAGAAAGTACAAACAAGGCCGTATGTTATGTTAATGTCTAAAAGAATTCATAGATATAAGTATACTCGGCGGGAAAGCCCTTTGGCTTCCTGTTCTGAAATATATAATTATAAATTTTGGATAAGGGGGAATAATGGATTAATGCTGTTGATTTTGTTCTTATGTTTTGTGTTATTGCTTCTTGGTATCAGGGAACAGAGAAAGCATCAAAAGTATGTTGACTTGATCCCTGTGCGAATCAATGTTAACGGAATTCGTGGAAAGTCTACCGTTACCCGCTTGATAACAGGTATATTGACTGCAGCAGGAATGAAGACAATAGGAAAGACGACAGGAACTTCTGCACGGATGATTTATTGGTGGACTTATGAAGAGAAGCCTATTATCCGCCGCCGTGAAGGTGCAAACATTGGGGAACAACGAAGAGTGGTATATGAAGCAGCAAGGCGGGGAGCTGAAGCGCTTGTTTGCGAATGCATGGCCGTTAATCCCGATTACCAGATTACTTTTTAGCAAAAGCTTATTCAAGCTAATATAGGTGTAATTGTTAACGTCCTTGAAGACCATATGGATGTTATGGGGCCAACCTTGGACAATGTAGCTGAAGCTTTTACGGCAACCATTCCATATAACGGGCATCTTATAGTGTCTCAAGGGCCTTATGTTGACTATTTTAAGAGTGTTGCTGCAAAAAGGGGAACGGAGGTAATTGTTGCAGATAATTCTACTGTCACTGAAAAGCAGCTTAGCCAGTTTGACTATGTAATCTTTCCGGAGAATGTCGCTCTTGCTCTTGCGGTAGCAAAAGCATTAGATATTGATGAGGTGACAGCATGGCGAGGCATGCTTGATGCAAACCCTGATCCGGGTATTTTAAGAATTACCAATATCGGTTCCGATAAAAACCCTATACACTTTGTTAATGGCTTTGCTGCCAATGATGCTACCTCAACTCTTAATATATGGAAGCGTGTCGGAGAAATAGGCTATTCTACAGAAGATCCCATTATTATAATGAATTGCCGGCCAGACCGTGTAGATCGTACAATACAATTTGCAAGGGATGTTTTTCCCTATATTGATACCGGTACCCTGGTAGTTATTGGAGACACAGTAAAACCCGTTGTGGAAGCGTTTGAGGCGGGCAAAATTCCTGCAAAGCAATTGCTTAATTTGGAAGGCCGCTCTGCACACGATGTATTCGAGCGTATTAAAAGGATAATTCCCGACAGGGTCGTTTTTGGTGTTGGCAATATACATGGCTGTGCAGAAGAACTGATTGAGATCTTCGAGGAAACTAAAGATACAGCTATTAAAGAAGGTAAGATTATTGCATAAGAATTGATAAAAAGGAGTGCTTGGCTTGGTACATGGATCGGATTTATATCTTGCTATAATTGTTGGAATTTTCTTAACTTTGATTTATACAGAATTAACCGGAGTTTTGCCTGGAGGACTTATTGTTCCAGGTTATCTTGCACTTTGCTTTGGTGATCCCATTGTTCTTTTAACTATACTTGTGATCAGCTGTTTGACTTACCTGATTGTTGTACATGTTGTAGCCCGTTTTGTCATACTTTATGGAAGAAGAAAATTTGCTGCCATGCTATCGGTTGCAATCATTTTAAAGCTTATAATGGACTTTTTCTACCCGGTAGTCCCGTTTCAAATACTTGAACTTAGCGGAGTAGGGGTAATAGTACCGGGTATTATTGCAAATACCTATCAAAAGCAGGGCTTTATCCATACTACTCTAAGTACACTTTTATTAAGTACATTAACTTTCGGAATTATTTTCGGCTACAGTTTGATTGTATAATCTAAACTCAAGGTGAGGGAACATGAAAAAACAACTTAACTTAAAAGAGAAAATACTTCTATTTATAAAGCAGCATAGGAAGAAAACCACAATACATACGGTCATTGCTCTTGTCGTTTCGATTCTGGCTATTGTATTGGTAAGTAAATTAAGCAGCCCTGATACAGTCAAGTCTGTTAGGGATAATGAGGCTGTATTTGTAGCTACATTTGCGGGAGACATGCTTCTAGACGGTAATGTGGAAAGAGTTATCAAGGAACAAGGCACCGACCATTTGTTTAAGTATGTTGGGCCGTATTTTAACATATCTGATTATGCTACCGGATATATGGACTTCTATGATGAGGAGCTTGATGGTAAAAACCGCTCCAATTCAAAAGAGATAGATATTGTTACAACTTTGAAGGATATGAAGTTTAGCGTAGTGAATTTACCTAGCCATTATGATCTTAATACCATTAAAAGTGCTGTAAGTGTTTTTGATTCGGCCGGGATAGATTGTGTTGGTACAGATATAAGCTCTGAGAACGAATACAACATTTCCTATCGCCTGGTAAAAGGCGTCAAGGTAGCTTCTTTAGGTATTGTCGATATTTATAGAGACGATAAGAGAAGGAAAAAGCTGCTTCCGGAGAGTTACTACAAGCCTGTTATACAGGAAGCAAAAAGGAATGCAGACCTGGTAATAGTACACATAAACTGGGGTGAAGAATACATATCCAAAGTCAGTACCAGGCAGAAAAAAATAGCTAAGGCTCTAAGCAAAGCTGGAGCTGATATTATTATCGGGCATAATTCCCACATGATTCAACCAATAGAAATAATTGGGAATACCTTGGTTTTCTACGGCGTAGGTAATCTTTTCTTTGATCAAATATGGGAGAGCACTAAGGAAAGTGCACTGGTTCAATATAAGGTTTCTAATGACGGTAACAAACGAATAGAGGTTACACCGTTATACAGCCGTGCAGGGCAGCCCAGGCCATTGACAGGTGTTTTAAAATGGTTTCAACGGCAGAAGATATTCCAAAAACTTACTAAAGATTTGACTGATGATGTGACATGGAAGATAGAGAATGAAAGATTGATTATTAACCTTAAGAATTAAACTATACATCTGATTTTATAAGAATGAGGCCTAAAGAAGGCCTCATTTTTACAAGATTAACTTTATTGTATATCCCTTCCTTACAATCAGATTGGGCTTAACAATTTGGTCATTGACCTGGATTTTGCCACAGCTAATAAGCTTTTCGATTTTTGCCCGGCTTAAGTCTTCAATCTGCTGCGCCAACAGCTTGTCCAGCCTCCACTTTCCTTCTGCTTCTTCAAGAAATATCTCAATTTCTTTAATGTTGTTGCTTTCAAGCGATGCAATATTTATAAAATCAACTTTGCATTCCGGCTTGGTACTTGTATTATCTATGGCCTTAGTACCGGGTTTATTGGATTTATATTTGCTTAAGGTTTTATTCCAGGTATGGCCATTTTCACATTTATAAATTGCAAACTCATATAAATCCTTACCATTGGCATTTACCCTCCTTAGTCCCGAGTCTTTAAATACTGCTTTTTTACCGCAATTATGGCAATACCTATGTTCGGATACTTCCTTGTACTCACTAAGTGTCCAGTTTAAAAATGTTTTCTCCATGTCCTTCACCCTTTCTAATGGTAAAGGAACACACTAATCAACCTTATAATTATATAACGGCAGGAGACAGTATATATTATCAATAAAAAATGCGGAAACCCTCAAGAGTTTCCGCATTCATTGACACCAATTTTTAATGCGTTCCTTGTAATGGCATAAAAAGACACACTAACCCCTCGCTGATGTTGATTATTTAAACCAACATTTATGACCTTCAGGTATTAATGTGTACTGTTTCTATTGTCCATTACAAACTAGCTGGCATATATAGTCTTTCCTTTCTTAACTATCTCAAGATAATTTTACCTTAAAATTTGGTTAGGTTCAAGACTGTTTTCAGCCCTTGTCATTGTTTGAATATTTTTTGACCCATTTTTCTCTCCACTCTTGAAAGTCTATACCGGTTACTTCCTCAAGTGTTCTTCCATCCAGAGAGTAACAGCCGCCCACGGGTACCAGCTCTGGAGGTGCATCATCGAAGTCGGGAAAGGAATAACCGCCTATAATATTATTTTCACAGACCATTACCCATGAATTAGTCCTATGATTGATATTACCCTTGTAGCTATCTAAAGGGTGATCTTTTACTTTACACTTGTATAGCTCAATGTCCTTACCTATACAGTCTGAAGGTTCACAGTCCTGCAAGCCCCAGATTGACTGATCTGGAAAGTCTATAAGCATACTTTTTCCCAGCTTGTATGTTTCTACCTTGACAGGAGAAGAAAGGACTGTATATCCTTTACCGGCAAGGTACTCTTCAATATCTCTGGTGCTTTCTACAGGTATCTTTTCAAGCACTTTTCTGTCCGTATTTTTAATAGCTTCTTCACTGCTATTGGAGCACCCGGTCAACATTGAAGCTATAAAAACAAAGAATAGAGTAAAATACGTCATTTTCCTCATACCGTTATATCCCCCATTCTTTCTAAGTGGTTTGAGGTATACTTTTTCTTTTATATATACTATAAAGGATTTGCTCTATTGAAGTAAGAAAACCTGAAGTTACCCAATAGACTCCTAACGCTACAGGAGCCTTGGCAAAGAACAGGACCGCAATAAGGCTTGTAATGATGACCTGGCCAAATGAGACCTTAGGAATGTAAGCTGTCTTTAAAAAGCCAAATGTGACCAAGGCATTGGGCATTAGCTGAACAAAGACGGTTAAGGCAGGGATTATAAAGTAGGGATCAGGCAGCTTAAGGCTGGTAAGCCAGGGTACTATGATACTTGCAGTATCCATTGGTATTCTCATAAACACTGTATAAAGTGAATACAGTATAGGAAGCTGCAGAAGACTAACAAGACAGCCCAACATATTCTTTGTACCCTCTTGTGATAATTTGGAAATTTCAGCTTCCATCTTTTCCTTTTCGTTCTTAAACTTGGATTTAATCTCTTGAACTTTTTTTGTAATCTCCTGCTGTTTTTCCAGAGCCAGTTTTTGTTTTATTGATATGGGCAATAAAAAGCCTCTTACAATTACAGTCATAATAATTATTGCAATACCCCAATCTCCTGTTATTTGAAAAATATTACTTAAAAGATAGGCTAAAGAATTATAGATAATGTCCATACTTTTTACTCCTTTTATGCATTATTTTGAGAATATGACTATGACATTATCTAGATGGGCTAAGCCTATAATATCTCCAAATATCATATTTATGGAAGGGTTCATAGTGTACTACAGTAAGCTTATTGGAATAGCTTATAAGTATTCCGAAGTTAAAGGCTGATGAATGTTTGATTCTGACAAAGCTACTGTTTCTGACGGAAAGAGTAATACAGCATGTAATACTGACAACAAAGAGAATAACAAAAATAAACTGCATTAATTGTATCAGGTCAATATTACACATTGTATACACCTCCTTCAAACTTAGTTATACTATTATAGCATATTTCTGCCACTTTTCCATAATATTTTCTAAAATTAATTTATAAAAGAAGGAATCCTATATTACAGCTAGAATACACTAAAGGTTGCAGCAAAGAAGCATGATAAGGGTTCTTTCTGTTACTTACACCAAAAGATGAGTGTGTACCCGATAATAACATATGGATGAGAGCTGTTACAAGTACTGTAGTATCAGTGATTAATGCAAAATGGAGGAATTTTATGTTAAGAAAGCCCATTTACGCGTTATGTGCCGATAGATCAAGGCTGTCAAAGAAACACCCTAAATCGGGTGAACCTGACGAATGGTTTTCAAATCACATCCTTCAGGGAATGGATCTTGCAGGAATATCCTTTGATTTTTTTGTAAACTGGAGAAATTACAGTCTATCGGATGAAATATGGATAAAGCGAATAGTTAGGGATGATGTGGAAAGCTGGCCGGCATGTAGTCGGGAAGTTATACAAAATGCACTTTATGAGTGTGACGGAGAGGCTTATGTAAGAAGGCTTGCGGATTTTGCATATAAACAGAGCAAGACACTTTTTTATCAGCTCTTTAAAGAATCAAAAAACTGGGATTCAAACGGTGAGACTTTAGCAGCTGTTGAAATAGCAAAAGAAGGGACTATAGAGAGAGTAACTTACTATAACCTGGATGTAATCAAAACCAGGATAAAGGACCTGTCAGGAGGGCCTGTCAAAGTCGGTGAGAAGGGCTTGATCTATAGCTCCTCAACCTTGGAGTGCTATCTATCTCGTACTGATGCAGCCTGGCCCGGAGATGTTGATCTTATCATGGTCAATGACAGAAGTGAGCCTATAGCTTTATTGGAGTTTAAAAAGCATACAATGGAGGGAGCCATAGAGAATCAAAAGCTTTCAAACTATTATCCCAGGCCTGATGGGAGGAAATATGACAGGCTGGCAATTCTAAGGGACAATCTGGGCAAGGAACTTCCCTTTATAATAGTCTACTACCCTACAAATACTAACATAAAAAATATTAAGCTTGAGAAAATAAAAGGTAACAGGGGGAGACTTACTGCAGATAGCCACAGGTATTGTAATGTTCCGACAAGTGAAAAGGACATGCTTGCAATAGTAAACACTGTACTTGAAATGGCTGATTACTTGGATTAAAGTATAATTAAACTTTAGGAGGATAATATGCCTGCTATCAACTATAATGAACGAAGCTGGGCAATAGATCTGATTTCAGAAATAAACCGATGGGCACAGGAAAGATCAGTAATTATAAGGCGTGCAGGAGGGGAAAGAACCTTAAGGACCCCGGGTAAAAACTACTTTCCGGATGTACTGCTCTATGGTGATGATACATCAGGGCTTATACTGCAGGGATGGGAGCTTAAAATGCCGGATACCCCCATTTCTGACCCAGAGCTTTTAAGAAATGCAAAGGACAAGGCTATAGCCCTTGGACTAAACAGTTTTCTTGTCTGGAATGTATCTTTGGCAGTGTTATATATAATCGATGAGAAAGGTGTTGATAGGGTTTTACATAGGTGGAATGACCTTGCTCATATTACAGGCAGGGATCAGGTTGAGGCCTTAAGGCAGCAGTGGGTAGACACACTCTATAAGATACTTGATGACCTGGTGGATTTCTTCCGGTCTGGTACAATTAGCAGCACTTCTATTATTGACTCAATTGCAGGAGAAGGAATTGCAGACATAATCTTAAGCAATGCGGGTTCTACCGGGCAAAGGCTTAAGGAAGCCGCACGAACCAATTCAGACTTTGATGATGAAGTAACAATCTGGTGGCTTGGTGCGAAGCAGGAATATAAAGAGTATAGCGAACCCTTTACTCCTTTAGCCCGGATACTGATCCTCTCATGGATAAACAAGTTTATTTTCGCACACCTTTTAAAAAGTTTCCATGAGGCTGCAAAAGAGGTGGACGATATGACCGGGAACATTACTATACCAGAAGCTGTAGATAAAATAAAGAACATTTCTTCCAAATGTGACTTCTGGAATGTGTTTAGAACCCAACTGGGAGAAAAGTATATTCCGGATATTGTGTGGAAAAATCTTATACAATTTAATGACTTCCTGGCAGACTTAAGGCTACAGGCTGTTGACCAGTCATTAATCCAGCACATATTGGAGAATACTGTAAACAGGATAAAAAGGCGTGTAGCAGGGCAGTTTTCTACTCCTTTGGAACTGGCAGCCCTTCTGGTATCCCTTGCATTAAAGGATAAGGAAGAATCGGTGATTGATCCTTGCTGTGGTACGGGTACTATTGCACGTGCTGCCTATAACATTAAGGTATGTCACGGTATTACACCAAAACAGGCACTTTCAAAAACCTGGGCCGGTGATAAGTTTGATTTTCAGGTTCAAATGGCTACTCTGGCTATGACTATACCGGAAAACATGGGGGAGATTATACGTGTCTTTTGTGAGGATGCATCCCGCTTGAAATCGGGTCAGACAGTGAAACTCCACCATCCTGAAGACGGAAGAGAAGTACATGAACCTTTGCCGGAGTTCGGCTGTATAGTATCAAACCTTCCATTTGTCCAGCAGGAGGACCTGAAACATCTGAACCCAGGTCTGGCAAATGCCATCAACTCCAAGATTAAAGATATTACAGGGGAAAAGGTATCTCTTGAGGGAAGAAGTGATTTATATGCTTATCTACCCTTTGCACTATGGTCTATATTAAAGAATAACGGTAGAATGGGTATAATAATCTCAAACTCCTGGTTGTCCAGTGATTGGGGGATTACATTTCGCAGGCTTTTGGACAGATTCTTCAAGACAGAATATATAGTTACTTCAGGGAAGGGAAGATGGTTTGAAAATGCGGATGTAGTAACAAATATATTAATTCTAAGCAAGCGTTCAAAGGAAGATATAATAAAAGATCAGAGCATGGATGAAGCAGTATCTTTCGTCACCTTAAACCGAACAATAAAGGATATTGCACATAGCAGCAATGACATTGATTACGATAAAATAAGAGAGCTTACAGCTCTTATCAGAACAAATTCAGGCCAGGGTAGAGGGCTATTTACAAAGAGTACATACACAAAAAGTGAGATCAATGAATTAAGTGGATTGGGTCTTGGCTGGAATGCTTTGTTTGCAGACTGTAAATGGCTGCTTTCAGTTTCAGATAAATTAATAAAGGCTGGAAGCTTATTTGAAATAAACCGTGGTGAAAGGCGGGGCTGGGATAAAATGTTCTATCCTTCGGAGGGCCATGGAATTGAGCCTGGTCATATAAAGCCGGTACTGTTATCTTCAAAGGATATTGAGGGATTAATTACTGAAGCAAGGTCGGAAGCTTTCTGCTGTACTGCTTCAAAGGATGAGCTAAGAAGGCTTGGAGATAGTGGCGCTTTAAAATGGATAGAAAAATTTGAGAGCGGAGTTAATGAAAAGGGAGAGCCTTTGACTAAAGTTTTATCAAGACCTGGAGTTAGTTGGTATACTATGCTGCCTTCTACACTGGCAGACATGGTTATGAGCATAAACCCCGGTGAAAGGCTGTTTGTTGCAAGACTTAAGGAGCGTTCTTTTGTCAACCAGAGACTAACCAGATTTACAGCAAGGAATTCAAAGGTAAACATAGATTTGTGCCATGCCTTGATAAACAGTATACTGGGGCTGTTTTATATAGAGTCACTGGGTTTCGGGAGAGGTTTGGGTGCTCTTGATCTAAGTTCCACCAAGCTTAAAAACGGTTTATACATGTTAAACCCTGATATGCTGAGTGATGCTCAAAAGAACAATATATTATCAAGGTTTGAACTTCTTAGAAACCGTCAGGTGCTGGATCTGCCCGATGAATTGGATAAGCCGGACAGAAAAGCCTTTGATGATGCTATCCTGGAATCATACGGTATGAGAGAATATAAGGAGCAGATAGAAAGCGCACTAAGGAAGCTGTATCAGATTAGAAAGTCAGTGGGTAAGTAGAACCATAGTATATTACCTTTTGTTAAAGAAGCTGTGTATAACTTCCTGCTCTATAGGGTTTATTCCGTATATATCAAATATAAGGTTGTCGATATCCTGTGAAGCCTTCGAAATAACTGCTTGATCGTTAGAAGCCGAAGCCTTGTCAACCAGATATTCAACCTTTTTAATGATGTTTTGGTCAGGTTCAATGACAGGAAGTATTTCAAGCCATGTAGGAAGATAATGATAATACCCGGCACTTATTTGGATGCCTTTATAGATTATTCCGTATATGAAGCTAAACAGTTTGGAGTTTAACAGCCCTGTAAAATATTTAAGTGTCATTCTGGTTTTTGCCAGTTCCTGTTTTGCGAAGGCAATGGGAAACACATCCTTTGTAACCCATTCACCTTTGTGGTCGTATGCAGCTGTGATTTCAGTAGCATGCTGGCAGAGAATTATCTTTTCCTGCTCAAAGTTGGACAGGGGAGGAAGTGGGTTGCCGGTTTCTTTTAGGGAAGCTTGATCATAGTTGATGTAATACTTATACCAGTTTATATTGTATTTGCTGACCTCACTCTTTTTTGTATAGCTTATACCTCCAAGATACTTCCTTACAAAATTGTTAGGGCTTGGAGTTATATTAAAGTCGTCTCTTACATATTGTTCACGAAGTCCTTTCTGATGAAAGGATACAGTGGAGGCAAACTGGATATAAGCTCCTATGGGATTGTTCTCTTTAAACAAGCTCGCAAGCTTCTTCTCAAAATCTCCCTTATTAGGAAGACAGAAAAATGTAGTCATGGTTCCAATTTCTTTATAAAATCTCTGGGTAACCAGGGTGGCTTTCTCACTGGAAATCAGGTCATCATACTTTTGTATTGACATTCTGGTTATGACTTTATGGTTATCATCAAGCAGCGAGTTTTGGTAACATATTACAACCGGGTACACGTCAGCTTTATGGAATATGTCCATTTGGGACAAATCAATCAATTCAAGCATTTTATAATTGTTTATTATATATCCCCTTGTTTTTATTGCATATTTTGCAACAGTAAATTTATTAGGAAGAATCAAGCTTATCTTTCCATTGGCTCCAACCAGCCTGTTGCATTGTGCAATAAAGGCTATATATAAGTCAAAAGCACCAAATATAACTTCAGAATAGTTGCTTTTGCATATTTCCTTCAAGTCCCTGGGCATTTTTTTTGCTTCAAGATACGGCGGGTTGCCGATTATATAGTCAAAGCCTGAATCGAATGGGGGAAGCCTATTCTTAATCTTTACTATTACATCCGGTTCATTTTCTTCAGAACAATTCCTTCTATTCTCAATGGAATTAGTGTTATAAACCTTGAAAGTAAGCGACGAACTTCTTAGAATAACCTCCGGTTTTAGTCTGACAGCTATTAAGTTGAATAAGTTTATTTTGGTAATTATACAAGCTGTCCTGTTTATATCAAGTCCGTAAAAGCTGTTTACCACTGCTTCAAGTATCTTATCGTCGGGTGTATTACCACCTTCCAAAATATTAATGGTTTCATTTACAGCAGACAATATAAAGATACCTGTCCCACATGCAATATCTATAAACTTTTTCTTTATTAAGTCACTATCACTATCCATTCCAAGTCCTTTTACCATAAAGTCCACTACCTCTTTAGGGCTGTAGAACTGGCCTGTGGACTTTCTTGTACCCTTAGAGTGAATGTGCTCTTCGTAAATACGGCCAAGTATATCATGTGAAGCTGGATTAACCATTTCATCGAAAACATGAAACGACTCATCTATGCTCCTAAACTTAAACATGTTCTTGTATAATTCTATCATCTTGTTTATCGAATTATCATTATACTTAAGCTGGTTAAGGTTGCTATAGAGTATGTTAAGCCCCAATTCCAAAACAACAAGCTCTTCAATAGCAAGATCTGTGTTATTTTTTTTATAAGTGTTGTAAAGAGAATCCCATTGTTTTGAAAACGCATCATAGATTTTTTCCATTAACCGTACCTCCGTTTATCATACAGAGAATATTATATTATATTGTTGACCAATTTTGAAAGTAAAACTGTATATTGTCGTGAATTATCTTAGTATATATATCAAATTACTGGTGTTTGAGCAAGGCTTTTTTTGGTATAATTACTTTGACCTGTTTATATAAGCTTTTTGTCTTTTAAAACTTTTAGAAGGCAAGATTAAGGGTGAAGGGGAAGGCAGTGTGAAAACATGACGGTAGAACCAATAAGAGAAAACGCAAAGATTAAGAAAATGTACCACTACTTAAAAGAAAAAGACCCCAAATATGCATTGCTGTTTAAGTTCGGTCTTAATACGGGCCTTAGAATAAGTGATATCCTTCCGGTTATGGTTAAGGATATTTTTAATGAAGGAGGAGAGTTTCGGGACTATTTGGTTATTTGTGAGAAGAAAACCGGAAAGGAGAAGAAGATTAAGCTGAATTCTACTCTCCGGGAAGCTTTAAAGTCTTATGTCAAAAGTTTTGAACTAACGTCAGAGTGTTATATATTTTCCAGTAAGAAGGGTAACTATATTGGACGGATACAGGCTTACAGGGTGTTAAAGGAGGCTGCCGAACTTATTGGAGTGCAAAATTTCGGTACCCATAGCCTGCGTAAAACCTGGGGCTACTGGACATACAAAATCTCAAAATATAATATTGGTCTAATCATGGACACCTTTAATCACAGTTCCCCGGCGATTACATTAAGGTATATAGGAGTTAACCAGGACCAAAAAGATGAGTTGTATTCTCTCGTACAATTTTTATAGGGTTCATTCACTCGCAGTGAAAGCATAAAATGGTTTGTAAACCGGTAGGGTAACTGTACAAAGAGAGAGTTGTTTTCTCCCTTTGCACAGCAGTCCCCGATAGACCTTTAATATTTACCGAAATCTTTATCATCCAACGCTATCTTGGTTTTAGGGGAGGAATTTTGAGCATAGGCTTCTTCATCTTCAGTACTATTTAAATTTGCATGACCATGGGATTTTTTCTTATCCACAACATCTTCAATCATTCTAATAACATCGGAGCTCAATACATTATCCAGTCCATGAGGTCCTTTGGCTTTTTTAAGTTTAAAACGGCTTACCGAATCCTTTAGAAGATTTGCCTGACTGGACAGCTCCTCACTGGCAGATGCACTCTCTTCAGCGGTTGCCGAGTTGGTCTGAACGACCTGTGCTACTTGTGATATAGCCTGATTAACCTGGGATATCCCTGTAGCCTGCTCGTTTGATGCTATTGCTATATCTCCTACTAGGTCTGCAGCTTTTGTAACACCGTTAACAATTTTATCTAACGCTTCGGCTGTTTCATTTGCTATTTTGGTGCCAATTTCAACCTTCTTAATTGAGCCTTCGATCATTTCTGTAGTTTCCTTGGCAGCATTTGCACTTCTTGCTGCAAGATTTCTAACCTCTTCTGCAACAACTGCAAAGCCTTTACCGTGCTGCCCCGCCCTGGCTGCTTCAACGGCTGCATTAAGTGCCAGGATGTTTGTCTGGAAAGCAATTTCGTCTATTACTTTTATGATCTTTGATATATTGGCAGACGAGTCGTTGATTTCGGCCATTGCCTTGACCATGTCCTGCATTTGCCTGTTACCCTGCTCGGCATTTTCTTTTGCTGCAAGCGCCAGTTCATTTGCCTGGTTTGCATTGGTTGCATTTTGTTTTGTTTGTGCTGCTACTTCTGTCATGGAAGAAGTAATTTCTTCTATGGAGCTGGCCTGTTCAGTTGAACCCTGTGACAGAGCCTGACTGGACATGGATACCTGTCTAGCGCCTGCTGCAACCTGTCCTGCTGCAGAACTGATATTTGTAAGGATTTCATTATTCATTTCGATCATCTCGCTAAGCTTCTTTCCAAGAAGGTCATTTTCAGACTTGACCTTAACCTGAACGGTAAGGTCACCTGCAGCCATTTTTTCTGCAGCAAATGCCTGCTCCCGGATATTATCTATCATCTTGCTGAATGACTGCATCAGGTTACCGATTTCATCCTTTGTGGTTGCTTCGACATTTGCATTTACATCACCAACTGCAAGCTTGTCGGCCGCCTCAACAAGCTTCTTTATTGGTTTACTGATAATCATGGATATGAACAGTGCAAGGGCAATACCAGCCAACACGCATATGCCAATAAGAACAAGCATAAATGTAAGGCTTTGATTGTATATAGAATCACTTTCTTCATAGGCATTTTTAGATAGATCCTTGTTTACATCGACCAATTGGCTCAATGTATCATCTGCAGTCTGAAAGGTCTTTGCTGCTTCGCTGTCAAGCAAGCTGACAGCTTCCTGGTTTCTGCCCTCGTATGATAAGGGCAATACCTTGTTAACACTGTTTTTATAGGATGCCCAGTTCTCATCAAACTTTGAAAGCAGGCTCTTTTCTTCATCAGAAAGGTCCGTCGTTTTATACTTTTGGAGCATCTCTTTCATTTTTTCTTCATATGTATCCATTTTTGCCTTTATTTCATCCATTTCTGACTTTTCTGTTTTCAGCGTATAGTTATAGAGTTCACGGTTATGATAGACTAACTGCATATTTGCATTTGCAATATCTGATATAGGAACTAGATTATTGCTGTACATGTTATTTAACATACCATTTATTTTTCCCATGTTGCTTATTCCCATATAACCGATAAAGCCGGTAAGAACGGTAACAACTATAAAGCTGATTAAAAGCTTGGCACTAATCTTTAAGTTATAAAACCATTTCATTACGAAAGCCTCCTTGTATACTAATTTACTTCCTAAAATCAGGTATGACAAAGTAATTATAGTGCTCTAACTTTAAGTTGCGCTTCTTAAGAGTGTTTTGGCGGAAATGAATTCTCCTTTCCTATGTATTTAGTAGACTTCGAATACAGCAGAATTATTAGAACTGTTAAAATAGAAACCTACTGGAAATAAGTCCGTGAATAATTTGATTTGATACAATGTAACAATATGATTATTTTGTTACATAATA
>JBMOLK010000321.1:0-3921 GCA_049325575.1 Bacillota bacterium
TTATTTCCATATGTTTTCCACAATTATCCCACATTTCTCCCACAAAACACCTGTTTTGTGTATATAAAATCTGTGGATAGTGTGGACAATTCTGTGAATAACTTATATAAGCTTGTTTTACTTGTGGATAAACCTGTGTTTATCTAAATTTTCCAAACATTATTTATGTAAACTTACTCAGTTTGATGCCAAAAATGCTATATAAATACCAATATGGGAAATAGGCCTAAGCAACATTTTCCAAGTATTTTATTTCCATAAACTTTGTGTGTTAAAGAAATTTAAAACTCAATAAACGATTTGCATGTCATTATGTAAATACAATTTAGTTCCTCCAAACAGGATACTAAAGAAAAAGCCTCTGCCTTATTATAAGACAAAAGCTTTTCATAATCTACTAATATGATTTCAAGCTGTCAACTATTATTTAAACCTGCTCTGTAAATTGATAAGTGGTTAACAACATCATTGGTTCATATGAGAAGGTGCTTTTTTAGGGAAACTATCAATTATACCTAAAAGGTATTTCTTCAAATATACACAGTCAGTAGAATTGAACACCTTGTCATCGTTTACATCTGCACAGTAAAAACCTGTCTCAACAGGGAATCTATCAATTTTACCCAACACATAACGCTTTAGATATATATAATCGGTAGAATTTATTAATCCATCGTCATTTATATCTCCTACAAGGAGCTTCTTAAACCTGTTTTCAAGCTTTTTCTGCTGGCTTATCTTTACTTCTTTTTCTCCCCTAAATGCTTTAACCACAACATTCACCATAAAGTCGTAATTGCTGGGGTCTTTTGATATGAAGCCTTCTATATCAATTATCTGATCAAACCTTCCATATTCATCAAGCTTTATTTCGTACTCTTTTGGCACATCAACTCCGTCTATTACAAGGACCAGTCTGTCTGCATATGTCTGACCTTTTATATGAGCCTGTGCCTCAAAATCTACTGAAACTGAAGAAGCTACAACATTTTCAACAAACAGCTCCTTATATAATGACAGGTATATATCATCCTCCCCTTGAGGGATTCCTATCATTTCTGATAAATGCCTTTTAAATAACAAATAATCTGTAGAGTCTATGACATCATCTCCATCCTGGTCTATATCCGGAATAGTTACTGTTCCTATCCCAACTTTTGCGCTAACCACATCCGCACCCTTTCTTGCCTCAACTACAGCTAAGGCATCTATTTGAGTGGTACCTGGACTTAGATGAGCAATTTTCAAGTTAACTATTTGGTCAAATCTTCCTTCACTATCCAGAGTAATGTTATAACCCTGGTTACTTAACGGATCAAAGATAATGAGCTGGTTCGCACTGGTTTGGCCTTTTATATGCACATCTGCAGCCATTCCGTAAACGCTCATGGCTGGTTCTATAATGGTCATAATTGGCCAACTCTCCGCCTTAAGCTCCCAGTAGTCTATCATTGACAGCGTCACGTCACTGTCAATATAAGTACTGTCATTGATTATGGTTTCTGCTGATACAGGAATACTGATACTTAACATTACAAATACCATAAAGACTAGAAATACTTTTTTAATCATACAATCTCCCCCTTAAAAAAATAAATGTGTAAAACATATCCAATATAATTATATACTACTTTTTCTTTTGTTGTAAATATTTTATTATTTTGCTCCATTATGTAAACTTAGTGGCGATATTACATATTATTTTGCTATAGTGTCTTTTATGTTAAACACTATGCACTCCCTATTTAATAAGGCCTTTTAAATATTTAACAAAAAAAGGCTGTCACTTTAATGTATTTTTGTGGAATTTGTACATTGTATATACTTTGTACTTCTGTAATAATAAAAGTGTAACATGAATGGGAAAATTTGAGGGGTGTGATGTTATCAAGTAACAGTCACATTCTGGTTAAAAAAATATATATACTTAATACTTACTACTCTTCGCACTCAATACTTAGTTTATCTACTTACTCACTACTTAATAAATCTACGGACTCTCTATTTAACACATCTATGTATTTAATTTATATTAACCTTTTTGCTATATATGTAAAATATCTACGAACTTTGTTTAAAATACTCTATGTTCAAACTTCGCAGCATTCAATATTTCTATGAATATCATTGCACCCTCTTTACCCGAAAAAATATGGATTGCAAAACACTAAAGCCGGATCACAAAGTCCGGCTTATTTTTTGTTATTAGGGTTGACAATGTAATTATTAAATGAAATATAGTACACCATCAAAAAGGACCACATCATCTGTGGTCCTTTTTAATAAGTTGTTTCTATTGTACTAAAGCCAACCGCCAGAGTTGATTGGCCCCTCCAGCATCAGACCATTGCTGTATGGATGCACCATCAGCAGTTGACATATCCATAACATCCAGTAGCTTTCCACTGTTACGGTTTACTATCTTATAGAATCCATCACCATTATCTATAAGACGCCACTGCTGGTTTGCCCCTCCATTATAACTCCATAGAATCACAGAACCCCCATTGGCAGTTGACTGATCTTTTACATCCAATACCTTTCCACTATTTAAACATACAATCTTTTTATAGCCGCCTCCTACATCTATAAGCTGCCATTGCTGGTTTGACCCTCCGTTATCCCTCCATTGAATGATAGCTGCACCATCTGCCGTAGAAGCGTCTTTTACATCCACAAGCTTTGAACTGTTCTTGTTAACCAGCTTATATATCGGGGCATCTTCTCCTGGTGTGATAGTTCCCGTTGCAGTATCAATCTTAATGGAATAATAATAGGGCAAAGTCAGGCTTGTATCCGAATTAAAAATCAGCGGCAGCCAAACATACTGTGAATCGTTAACCCGTCCGCCCCAGGCTCCGGCCCATCTGTCCCCCGTATATAGATAACTTGTTGTTCCCGCCCCCTGAACAGGAATAATGAAAGCAGGCTGTGAATTGTATGTAGTTGAATCCCCAAGATTATATAAAGCCGACCACCCGCTGCTCAGATTGGTTGAATAGGCATATTTTGCCTGATTGGGTTTCCAGCCCGTACATCCTGATGTAATAAGGTAATAATAATTATTTCTCTTAATAAGGCAGGGAGCTTCTCTTTGCTGTCCGGCATAAAGCTTTGTCACCAGTGAAGAAATTCTTCTATAATCCGGTGTTAGCTTATACAAATTAAGATCCATGTTTTCGTTTGAAGCAGATATGAAATATCCGGTCCCATCGGTATCAACAAAAACATTGCAATCCCTTGACATATAACCCGGTAAGCCGTGGTCCGTCACACCTGTACCTGCTAAAGGTCTAAAGCTTCCCTGGTATGTATATTTGCCGTCCGGCGTACTGCAGTAAGCCACTGCGGCTCTGGCCTGGCCATAATCCACACCATTTTCCCAGTGCATCCACATGACAAACTGGTTTGTAGATGCGTTGTACATTACCTTTGGCCTTTCAATATTACACCTGTTAAGCTCAGGAGCTGAATTTGGACTTAGTACCTCTCCCCTGTATTCCCAGTTTTTTAAATCGGTAGATCTATAGCAGCGTACCCCTAAAAACAGGTTGCTGTTGTCACGATACTCCCCGTACCAGTAATAGTAGTTTCCATGTTTTAATAAACCTCCGCCATGCGCATGGATGATATTGCCTGATGTGTCCTTAAATTGTGTACCATTTGTGATAGGATCAGTGCTCACCGGTGGAGTTGTTGTGGGCGTTGGATTCACTGCCGTTTCCTTCGGAAACTTGTCTATGATTCGGAGAATATATCTTTTCATAAGCGTATAGTCAGAGCTGTTAACATATTCGTCTCCGTTAAGATCTGCAGCCCAGTAGTCATCTTCAACAGGAAAGTCTGAAATAATGCCTAACAGATACCTTTTCATCACTGTTAAATCCACACTGTTTACGGCATTATCACCATTGACATCAC
>JBMOLK010000322.1:0-32835 GCA_049325575.1 Bacillota bacterium
TCGATGAGCTCCAGAATATTAGCATTTGTTGTTTTTATATTATGAGGATCCAGAAGGTCAATGAGTTTTTTGCCTTCATCATACCAAAGCTCCAGGGGCGGCTGTTTTATACCCCTGGATTGATCTGATTCTCCCATATTTTCATACTTGGTCTTGTTAAAAAAGTCGCGGACAACTTTATTCATATCAGACACTCTCCCTGTCCCCAGATTTAGCCAAACTATTACTATATTTAGTATAAAATTAGAATCCTATTAGATAGTGTGTATATATTATGTCCTTTAACAAGCATTTTAACTATAAATAAATAAAAGATAACCCAAACAGTCCATTGAGTTATCTCAATAAATATAATTAATATGGCAGTATACTTTTTTAATCACCTTAATAAACTCTACTTAAAAATGCCTGCGTTCTCTCATTTTTCGGGTTATTAAACAGCTCTTCAGGGGTTCCCTCCTCAATTATTCTGCCATCGTCCATAAAAATCACCCTGTCTGCAACCTCACGGGCAAAACCCATTTCATGAGTTACCACAAGCATAGTCATCTTCTCCCTGGCCAGATCCTTCATAACATTCAAAACCTCTCCTACCAACTCAGGGTCCAGAGCAGATGTAGGCTCGTCAAAAAGCATCACATCCGGCTTCATCGCAAGGGATCTTGCTATTGCAACCCTTTGTTTTTGTCCCCCTGACAGCATTGCAGGATAGATATCCTTTTTATCTTCAAGTCCCACTTTCTGTAAAAGTTCCTGTGCAAGTTCCACTGCATCATTTCTATTGATTTTTTTGACCTGTGTAGGACCTTCAATGATGTTTTGTAGCACAGTCATATGAGGGAATAGATTAAAGTGTTGGAAAACCATTCCTACCCTCCGGCGCATCTCATTAATAACTTTTTGTTTTCGCTCTATGAGTTTGCCCTCAATATAAATATCTCCCTTCTGACTTTTCTCCAGAAAGTTTATACAACGAAGAAGTGTACTTTTTCCCGAACCACTGGGACCAATGATAACGACAACTTCCCCTTCAGCAACAGTCAAGTCTATCCCCTTTAATACCTCCAGCTTGCCAAAATGCTTATGTAAATTCTTAATTTCAACCATTTTGAAATTGCTTATTTTAGTCAATCTTTACACCCCTATCTATCACTGACTGCCAGCTTCTTCTCTATTTTATTGACCAGAAAACCAAGAAGTGATGTCATAATCAAATAGTATACTCCTGCAATCAAAAGGTACTCCATAAACCGAAAGCTTGATGACCCCATCTGTCTGGCTTTAAGCAGAAGTTCACGTACTGCAATTGTACTTGCAAGTGAAGAGTCCTTTGTTGCTATAATAAGCTGGTTTCCTAAAGGCGGCACAGCCCTTTTAAAGGCTTGAGGAAGGATTATTCTCTTCATGGCTTGAAATTTTGTCATTCCCAGTGCCTTGGCAGCTTCTGTCTGGCCTATATCGATAGACTTTATAGACCCTCTGAAGATTTCGGCAATATATGCTCCGTTATGTGTACCAAAGGCAAGTGCAGCTGAAATAAAACCATCCAGCTTTACAATGTTTCCAAGCCCAAAGTATACAACAAATAACTGTAGGAGTATGGGTGTACCCCTAATGACAGTTATATATAATGTTGCCGGATAATATACTAATTTGAGTTTTGACAGCCGTGCAAAAGAAACTATCAGTCCTATTATAAGTCCTAGAAAAATTGATGCCACGGTAATTTTAAGTGTTTCAATTGCAGCCGGAATAAAAATTGGAAATTTCTCTATTACAATACTTAGATCATATGGCAAAAATGATTCCCCCTCACCAAATAGAGATAGCGGTTCGATCTCTTTAAAAAACCCAGGACATCCAGCCCCTCTGGCTTTAATGCTTAAGTTTTGCTTCAACCAGCCTAAATAAATTGGGTGCATAGTAGAGCCACTATGCACCATAAAATACATTTACTATTTTAAATCATCAGGGCTGTTTATTTTGGAATCGTTTCTAACTATCAATTGAGCTCCTGAATAGTAGTAAGGGTCTGTGAAGTCAACAACCTTAAGTCTGTCCTCTGTGATAGCCATACTTCCAAAAATACCGTCATATCTTCCGCTTCTTAAACCTTCCAGAATCCCACTCCAGTCAGTAGTGACCGGCTCATACTCTACTCCTAGTCTCCTGGCTACTTCCTTTCCTATTTCCACATCAAAGCCTGTCAGCTCGTCATTTTCCGTAAAGTAGTTAAACGGCGGGTATCCTCCGCTCATGGCAAAACTGATTTTACCTGCTTTCTTCACCCTTTCCAGGCTGTCATCAGTTGCAGCTTCTTCATCAGGAAAGGTCTTCTTATAATCAATACCTTCAAGAATATTTCTGCCAAAGTATTTGCTGCTTATTTTAGCATATGTCCCATCACTGATCATATCTGCCAGGGCTTTATTTATTGCCTGCCTTAATGCATCATCATCCTTCCTTATTGCAACAGCAATAGTTTCTTTGTACAAAAAATCTCCTGCCAGCTTTAGATTATCATAGCCGGCTTTTTTAATTCCATAGAGCCCCACCAGCCTGTCTGTGACCACTCCGTCAATTCTACCGTTTGTCAGATCGTGCAGTGTCAGGTTATCATCGTCATACAATTTAACATCTTTAACTTTTGAAAATTCTCTAGCCTTCTCTTCAAAGGTAGTTCCTGTAACAACTCCTATGATTATCCCATCTCCAGAACACCCGGCAGCTACAAGAGCTGTCAAAGTCAATATTAAAGCAATACTAATATATCTAAAATACTTAGTCGACATGGTTAATACTCCTCCTTGTTAATGAATTAACAATCTAAAAAAAGTCAAAAAATCACATATCCCCTTTCTTAAAACAAAGCAGGCGGCTGATAAAATAATTACATATTATAAAGTCAACACAAATTTGCTGAAACTATTACTTGTTTGATATACTTTTCTTCTACGATAGCAGCTTCGGCTGCAACAGTATTTACTTGTATAAAGGACAAAACGATTTTTATGAGATGTTAAAAACATCTTATTTGCTCCAGGGATTTTGCGGTGTAACCTGATAATCTATACTGCATCACATTGCATCACAAAATCCTTAGCCCCAGGTTTGGAATTATCAGTTTTATTAATTTGTTTATCAAAAATAAATTTCATTCTTTGGCCAAAGACGAGTTTATTATTTGCCTGCTGTTCGGGTTTTTATAATTCATAAATCAATAGTCCTCCTACCCAAATCCTGGCAACAATATTATACTTTATTTTGTTTAGATCTGCAAAAGCCATATAAATAGATAATTTCTGATAACAACTGATAAGAGCAAAGGTAAGCAGATATCCCACAATATCCTTCCTTTTCCTCCCATATCGTATATGAGATGGTTATGTTAATTGGATGACTTAAGTAAAAATATAAAAACTATGAAACTTTTAGCAGAGAATTCTCAAAAGCTTCATAGTTTTAAAGAGATCGAAGGTTCACTATCTCTAGTAATCTTCTTTTATGGTATTTTATTAGTCATTATTGGGTTTGGCAGTAATTTTTCTAAATTCCAGCGTATACATAAAGAAAGCAAACAAAGTAGAAAAGACCGCAAGAAGAACAAATAAGTTAATCAAAGTATCAGCATAACCAGTATAAGCACTAAAAAGGTTTTTCGACTTAATTGCAATAGTCATTACAATTGCAAGAAAGAATATCACAGTAGCAAGCTTACCGTACCAATTAGCCTGTGCAACAAATTTTATCTTTTTATATAATAGAACACTTCCTGTAACCATAAATGCTTCTTTAGCAACAACAATTATCAATACAGGTAATGGTATCAACTGCTGAATAGTAAGAATAGCTAAAGCAGTCAGCTGCATCAGCTTATCTGCCAATGGGTCAGCCATCTTCCCCCATGATGTAATCATATCAAATTTTCTTGCTATTACACCGTCCAGTACATCGGTAATTCCACCTAATAAAAACAGTATAACGGCGATGGAATACACCTCGTTTAATAGGTAATAACCAAATACAGGGACAAGCATAAACCTTATAGCAGTTAGTATATTGGGAATATTCACCTAGCCACCACCTGATAATTATTTAAGTAATTCTTTCCTATAACAATGTAAGGATATTAAATAAAAAATATACCCTATATATAACATGATATTAAGACAAATAAATATTCGTGTTATATTATTTGTTATTTAGAAAAATTAACTAATTAACCAAACAGATTAATATTAACATATTTGTTTTGATTTTTGCAATGCCAAGCAGAAATATAATCTCAAATTACTTATAAAGCTTTAGACATCAGTTCATAAATATCTGGAGCCTGCTTTCTAATATTTAAAGGCTTCAGCTCTCTGTTAGTCCATGCATGAACAGTCTCACCCGTGGTTATTAGCACATTGTCAATGGCTTTAAAAACCTCATAGTAAAAAGTAATCCTTGAAAAAGTGATCTCTTTAACGCTGGTTCTTATTATAACTTCATCTTCATATCTGGCTGCACCCTTATACCTGCATCTTAACTCAATCAAGGGAAGCAGGAAACCTCTTTCTTCTATACTGGAATAAGATATTCCCATACTCTTTATAAAGTCTGTTCTTGCAACCTCAAACCAGATAGGATAGTTTGAATGGTGCACTATTCCCATCTGATCGGTTTCTGCATATCTTACAATCAACCTACTTTCGGAAGTAAACATAGCGGTCCCCCTGCAATCTTTCCGTGCTCTTGACAAAACAAACCTAAAATGCTTCTACAGTGATAGTATCTTACTTAACTCTATAAACTCTTCCGCAAGGGTTTTCTTCATTTCCAGAGCCTCATCCAGATCTATGTCTATTACTTTGTTGTCCTTTAACGCAATTATCCTGTTACTTCCCTGATTTTTCAAAACTTCCACTGCCTTTACTCCCATCATGCTGGCCATAACCCTGTCATGTACTGTAGGACTTCCTCCGCGCTGGATGTGCCCTAGTATTGTAGCTCTGGCCTCTATACCTGTTCTATCTGTAATCTCCTTTGCTATCTCAATTGCCTTGCCTTCGACTCCTTCTGCAACAATTACCATATAGTGCTTCTTGCCCCTATTCCTGCCTTCAATTATGGGTTTAATTATATCCTTATCCATGTCAAAAGGCTTTTCCGGCAGTATAACAGCCTCAGCTCCACCGGAAATACTTACATTTACTGCTATATAACCGGCATGTCTCCCCATAACCTCAAGTACGCTGCATCTTTCATGTGAATATGCAGTATCCCGGATCTTGTCTATGGCATCCTGAACTGTGTTTAGTGCTGTATCAAAGCCTATTGTATAGTCGGTACATCCGATATCATTGTCAATGGTACCGGGTACTCCAATAACATTCATTCCCAACTTGCTTATTTCTCTCGCCCCTCTGTATGACCCGTCTCCGCCTATTACAACAATAGCATCTATGCCGAAAACCTTAGCCATCGATATAGCTTTCTTAAGTCCCTCTTCTGTCCTAAACTGTGGTGACCTGGCAGTTTGCAGAATCGTTCCCCCTCTATGTAATATGTCTCCAACGGATCTTGCAGTCATTTCCTGCACATCTCCATTAATAAGCCCTTCATAGCCTTTTCTTATTCCTAAAACTTTAAATCCATAGTAAAGACCTGCCCTGACAACCGCCCTTATGGCAGCGTTCATTCCAGGTGCATCTCCACCGCTTGTTAAAACTCCTATTGTTCTTATCTGACTCATAATCTTGTGTCCTCCTGATAGTATTAAACCCGTGTTACCAAAATATAAACACGGGATAATCAAAAAATTCCTTTATTAAACTATTAAATCCTAATATCCCTTTTCAATAATTACGCTGTGAGCCTCTTCTACTTCGGCCTCCGGTACCAATACCTCATAGTAGTTATCATTATTTTCATGATTTTTACTAATAGGTCTTAGTTTAACCAGAATACCTTCCTTTGTCAATAATTCCTGCATAGTAGTGGCGATCTCCTTACTTTGAGCCATATACACCACTGTCCACATATAAACACGCCCCTTTATCCATTATTCACCGGAATAAATTTCTCCATGACGACACATTATCTTGGCTTTTCCTCTGATTTTTATCGCAGAAGTATTCTCGGTAAACTGGGCTATAAGTACTTCACCCTTATCCAGTTTCTCGGTATGGTGGAATCTTGTATCCTTACCCCTGGTAAGACCAATAATATTCACACCATTTTCTTCAGCCTTTATTACAACGTAATCTCCCAATATCTTATCCAATTCCCAATCCAAATAGAACCACCTCGACATAACTATATATTAATTCATACTAAAAATCAATATGAATTTTAGGTAAAGATTTTACATAAAGCAATCTGCATTTCTTCTATAAATATCGAAAAGAATCAAAAATAAATTAGCATCTAATTTAAAATTCTTAACTTAAACATTTATGCTATACAACCTTAATATTCTCATCCCCAAGCCTTGACTTCAATTCAGCAATAATGGCCTCACTTAGGTTTACCCAACATTCCCTTTCCATAACTTTAACCTTCTTTTGATCCTCATTATACAAACACACAGGAGTATTACCGTTAAAAAACTTTAATAGAGAACACAATGACTCCATAAATTCACTGTCTACACCATCTGCTACTTTTATATACAATTTTTTTACAGCAGCCTTTCTTAAAGGACTAACTTCTTCACATATTATTTTAGGCTGCTCCTCTTCCTTCATACTTATCCTTCCCTTTATAAGGACTATATTTTCTACTTCGATGAGCTTAGAAAACCTTTCCAATATGGTAGGAAAAACAATTACCTCCATAGTACCGTATAAATCTTCCAAGGTTATAAAAGCCATCAAATTATTATTCTTTGTAGTTTTAGTCTTCTTTGATGTAATTATTCCCCCAACAGCCACATTCATACCATCAACAACATTTTTTAGTTCATTTATGGGGATATTATCCACATTTTCATCAGAGTGCATAACCAGATCCGAGCTGAATACCGTTACCATTTCGTTAATTTCTTTCTCCATTTCGCTAAGGGGATGCCCTGTTATATAAAGGCCCAACATCTCTTTTTCCATGGATAAGAGCACTTTGCCGGGGTACTCCTTGATGTCGGGGTAAATATCTTCCTCCTTATAAATGTCAACATTTTTATTTGATTCGTGTGGGTCTTTATATCCCATAGAAACCTCAAATATGGAAAGCTGACCTTCCATATTCCTCCTTCTTATTTGGGATATTCCATCCATCATCCTCTCAAATACAGCTATAAGCCTGGATCTATAAATACCCAGTGAGTCGAAAGCTCCACTTTTGATCATGCTCTCAATACACCTTTTGTTTACATCACGCCCCTCTATTCTCTCTAAAAAGTCCCTGAAGCTTTTATAACTCCCTTTTGTCTCTCTCTCATCAATCACTGCCTTTACTGCATTTTCCCCCACATTTTTTATAGCTGCCATACCAAAACGTATCTTGCCGTTGACTACAGTAAACTTTATATCACTTTCATTTATATCCGGCGGCAGAACTTCAATACCTAAATTCCTGCACTCGTAAACATACTGTGATACTTTATCACTGCTTCCTAAGAAACTATTTAGAAGTGCTGCCATAAACTCTACAGGATAATAATATTTAAGCCATGCAGTCTGGTATGCAATCACTGCATATGCAGCAGCATGTGACTTATTAAAGGCATAACTGGCAAAATCCATCATTTCATCAAATATCTTGTTGGCTGTCCCCTCATCCACACCGTTTCTAACAGCACCTATAACTATAATATTTCCTTCATCGTCATCTATACCATAAATAAAATTCTTTCTTTCCTGTTCCATTACGCTTACTTTTTTCTTTGACATGGCACGACGTACCAGATCAGATCTTCCCATGGAGTATCCTGCAAGATCTCTTACTATTTGCATTACCTGCTCCTGGTAGACCATACATCCATAAGTTACGTTTAATATGTTCTCCAAAAGTGGATGATCATATTTTACCAGACCGGGATTATTTTTATATTTTATATACCTTGGAATCTGGTCCATAGGGCCTGGACGGTACAAGGAAATACCGGCTATTATATCCTCTAAGGACGAAGGCTGAAGCTCTTTCATAAACTGTGTCATACCTGCACTTTCAAGCTGGAAAATACCGGCAGTCTTTCCTTCACCTATAAGCTTGTACACATTTGGGTCATCCATATTAAGATTATCAATTTTTACTTCTTTGTTGTAGTTCTTATAAATCAGGTTAACGGCATCCCTAATAACTGTTAAAGTTCTTAAGCCCAAAAAGTCCATCTTAAGAAGTCCCAATTCTTCCAAAAGTCCCATTGTAAACTGGGTGGTGATACTGTCCTCATTCTTTTGAAGCGGAACATATTCCGTAACCGGCTCTTTTGAAATCACAACACCCGCAGCATGCGTTGACGCATGTCTTGGCATACCCTCAAGCAGCCTGGCAGTATCTATGAGCTCCTTTATCCTTTCATCCTCATTATACCTCTGCCTTATTTCGGGGTTTAGTTCCAAAGCCTTATCTATATTCATCCCTATCTGGAAAGGAATCATTTTTGCTATGCTATCCACATCACCATAAGGTATGTCCAGTGCTCTTCCCACATCTCTTATGGCAGCCCTGGCAGCCATTGTACCAAAAGTAATTATCTGTGCAACCCTGTCTTCTCCATATTTTCTTACTACATAATCTATAACCTCCTGTCTTCTCTCAAAACAGAAGTCGATATCAATATCAGGCATGCTGATTCTCTCCGGATTCAGGAATCTTTCAAACAGGAGATTATACCTTATTGGGTCAATGTTGGTAATTCCAAGACAGTAAGCTACAAGGCTTCCTGCAGCAGAACCTCTTCCAGGCCCCACCATTATCCCGTTATCCTTGGCATACTTGATAAAATCTCCTACAATAAGAAAGTAGTCTACATATCCCATCTGTTTTATAACAGAAAGCTCATACTCAAGCCTGTCTACCTTATCCTGGTCTTCACACCCTTCGCTGTATACCCTCTTTAGGCCCTCATAGCAAAGCTCTCTAAGATAATCAAAGGAATCCTTATTATGGGGAACTTCAAATTTGGGAAGGTGCAGTTTATTGAATTCCAGCTCAACATTGCACATTTGGGCTACCTTAACTGTATTTGAGACTGCCTCCGGAATATTCTTAAACATATTTATCATCTCTTGTGGAGATTTTACGTAAAAGTCATCGGAAGAAAATTTCATACGGTCTTCATCATTTATATTTTTACCGGTCTGTATGCAAAGCAAAATCTCATGGGCTCTGGCATCCTCACGCCTTAAATAATGGGCATCATTGGTTGCTATAAGAGGTATACCCATATCCTTGCTTAGTTTTATAAGCTGCTGGTTCACAAGGTTTTGTTCCTCTATACCGTTCATCTGAAGTTCAAGATAAAAACTATCCTGACCGAAAACATTATTAAACCTTTGAGCTATTTCCTTAGCTTTTTCATAATCGTTGTTTAAGAGTGCCCTCGGAATATCTCCCGACAGACAAGCACTTAGGGCAATGAGCCCTTCACTGTATCTCTCCAGAACTTCCATATCAACTCTGGGCTTATAGTAAAACCCTTCAGTAAACCCAAGAGAAACTATCTTCATGAGATTCTTATATCCAATATTGTTTTTTGCCAAAAGCACCAGATGACCGGGCTCCGAATCTAATCCCGCCTGCTTGTCAAACCTGGATCTTTTGGCAGTATATATTTCACATCCAAGAATGGGTTTTATGCCGTTATTAACTGCCTCCTTATAAAAATCAACAACTCCATACATTACTCCATGATCAGTAATAGCTATACTATCCATTCCCAGCTCTTTTGTATGCTTTATCAGATCCTTAATCCGGTTTGCTCCATCAAGTAAACTGTATTCTGTATGAATGTGCAGGTGTACAAACTTTTGCAATATAATCAATCCTTCTATAAACTAAGTTATAATATAAATACTATTTCCATTTTTTAGCTTGAATATGCTTATAAACAAAACAATTGATAAGGTTTTAAATATTATAGCATATTAAAAATAAATAAAAAAGAACCGGACCATAAATCCAATTCTCATTAGAAGTTAACCTTTTACAATTTGAATGTGCCTCTCCCAAAATTAGAACTCTAAAGATCGCAGAAATCCAAAATATACGTATCGCCTTTCTTTGCCAAATCCACCTCATAGAAATTCTTCAGCTTCTCATTATTCTCATTATAAATTACTCTAACAACAGGCTTTGTAGGTACAATCCGGTTGGTTCTGACAATAAGTCCACGCTCTTTTGTATTAAGGACCACCCCGGTACCTACCGGATATACAGCTATATAACTTATAAAACTCTTAACTATTTCTTTATCAAAATGGTGGGAACCAAGAGATGTAATATACCTAACCACTTCATTAGGCTTGAGTTTTTTTCTATATACCCTGTCAGATGTCAATGCATCGTATACATCAGCTACAGCAACTATCCTGGCACACTGATGTATGTTCTCACCCCTTAGCTGGAGGGGATAGCCGCTTCCGTCATATCTTTCATGATGTCCAAACGCAATAAAAGCAGAAATCATACTTATGTTCTTACACTTTTTTAAAATTTCATATCCGTAGATTGTATGCTTCTTTATTTCCTCAAACTCTTCCACAGACAGTTGAGAGGGTTTTTTTAGTATTTCTTCAGGTATTCTAAGCTTTCCTATATCATGTAAGAGTGCACCAACACCTAAATCCTTCAGTCTTAAAACATTATACCCCAGACCGATTCCTGTAATCAGTGAGAGAATACATACATTAACAGAGTGCTCAAAGGTATAATCATCTACTGACTTAATATCCGCAAGGTTGACAATAACCTCCCTGTTATTTAAAAGTTCATCAATTATCTTGTTCACCATATCCTTAACACGTTCTGCATTAACATTACTCGTAAAAGAATATCGGCCCATAAGATTTTTAACGAGAGTTTTAGCCTCTACCCTCGTTTTATCACATATAACGTCGGAAACTTCAATTCCTTCCGATATATCATCTTCAATAAATATTTCGCTTATTCCGTTTGCTTTGAGCTTTTCAACATAGGAATCCCTTAGGATCATCCCGGAAGTCAAAAGCACCCTTCCTTCTGCTGTAAAAACAGCTTTTGCCAGTTTTGATCCGGGTTCAGCGTTATCTACAAGTACTTTTCGCATTTTTGCCTCCAAAGCCAACTAACATAACAACCAGTAGAGCAAAAGTCACTAAATGGGATTATTGTCAGTACAGTGAAATTTAACATAAAACATGCAAACTAGCAGTGGTGGTGAAAAGAGACTTATTGTAACTTATTCGACAAATAAATAAAATATCCTGCAAACACAAGAGAAAAATTACAAAAATGTGACATATTTTTTACTAAATTGTTACACAATCCCCTGCAACCCTATTATTTAAGTGCCTTGTAACAAATTTTATAAACCTTTGTAGAAAAATAGCTGAAAATTAAATCAATGCTATAATAATATTATATTGTTAGGCTAGTGTTATTTGTATGTTAACATAATGTTAGTAATATTCGCATATCCAGGGATTTTATAAAAACATGTTCAAAAACATTTCTGCCCTTGGAAATAAAAACAAATGCGCACACAACGTAATACGCTACTGCGTTGTATGCGCCTATAAACCAAGGTTTTTTATTTTCAGCACCTAACTTAGTTATTATGTCGAAAAAAGTCATATTATAATTAACCGGCTATACAAAATTCACTTATCTTCGCCACACTTTGGGTTAGTCAAAAAGCAGCTTTTCAATTACAGAAAGAACATTTTCCTGTAAAAGCTTCAGTTTTTCCTTTGACGCATCCATACTCTTATCTGTAATACCATAATATATTTTTATTTTTGGTTCTGTTCCTGATGGCCTTATACAAAACCATGATCCGTCTTTCATTTCATAGTATAATACATCAGATTGGGGCAGAGTCAGCTTCTCTCTCTTTCCTGCTGCAACTTCAAGTCTCTCACCTTTAAGATAATCTCTGACAGCAGCAGCTTCATAAATACCAAACTTCACAACATTATCTTCTCTTAAACTCCTAAGAGCCGACACAATCTTTTCAACGCCTTCCTTACCTTTTAGAGTAAAGGATGTAATTCCTTCTAATGTATACCCGTATTTACCCATTATTTCGAGTAAACCTTCATAAAGAGACATACCTCTTGACTTGTAGTAAGCTGCCATTTCAGCAATAAGCATTGATGCGACAACAGCGTCCTTATCCCTTACAAAAGTTCCAGCCAGATAGCCGTAACTTTCTTCAAAACCAAACAAGTATTTCTTATCTCCAAACTCATCCATAAGCTTGATTTTCTCACCTATAAACTTAAATCCGGTTAAAACCTCTACCAATTCAACATTGTAAGCCTTTGCAATAACCCTTGCAAGCTCCGTAGTAACAATGGTTTTCACTACAAAACCATTAGCGGGAAGCTCACCCTTCTCCTTTTTCTGGGAAAGTATGTACTCCAGCATCAGGCACCCTGTTTGATTACCTGTTAAAACCACGTATTCTCCATCCTTATTCCTTACAACAACGCCTACTCTATCACTGTCAGGGTCTGTCCCGATAATCAGGTCCACATCCTCTTTCTTAGCCAGGTCAATAGCTAGCGTAAAAGCGTCCTTTTCCTCAGGGTTTGGAGATTTTACTGTTGAAAACGCCGGGTCGGGTAATTCCTGCTCCTTCACTACAAGAACATTTTTAAAGCCTATTTCATTAAGTATTCTCCTTACAGGTTTATTACCAGAACCGTGAAGAGGTGTATAAACTATCTTAAAATTCTCACCTACAGATTTGGCCAGTTCAGGGTTTACACAAAGCGTTTTAAGCCTTGACATATATTCATCATCCACTTCTTTGCCGATGATCTTAATTAGCCCCTTCTCAACCGCTTCATCCTTCTCCATCAATTTCACCGTTGTTATATCCTCAATTTTACTGATAAAGGATATAACTTCATTGGATGCCTCGATTGGGAGCTGTCCTCCATCCTCACCATAAACCTTATATCCGTTGTATTCTTTCGGATTGTGGCTTGCTGTTACAACAATACCTGCTGCAGCATTCAAATATCTCACTGCAAATGAAAGCTCCGGAGTAGGTCTTAACTCATCAAACAGATATGCTTTAATACCATTACCGGCAAAAATCTTTGCAGCTTCAAGGGAAAACTCCGGCGACTTGTAGCGTGAGTCATAAGCTATTACTATGCCTTTGTCTGCTGCTCCCAAACTGTTAATATAATCAGCAAGGCCCTGTGAAGCTTTTCTTACAGTATAAATGTTCATTCTGTTGGTTCCTGCTCCTATAATTCCTCTAAGCCCACCCGTACCGAACTCCAGGTCCTTATAAAACCTTTCTTCTATTTCCTTCGGATCATCTTTAATCTTATTAAGTTCATCTCTGGTTTCCTTATCAAAGTACTCATTCTCCAACCAGGATTTAAATATTGCATTACTAGACATACAAATTCTCTCCTCTATTAATAAATTAATAATAATATAATATTCAGTATTTATGTTATCTTTCCATTTTCATTTTTTTCAGTATTTAGTATACCATATTTTATCCATATTACAACCTATATGTTTTGCAAAAATCACTTTGCTTTACCAATTCATTATTACAAATCGAAAAGGACGGATATGATCTCCGCCCTTTTAGCTGCTGTTTGCATTAAACTTTTAGAGTTAAACTACACTTTAAATATGTTTATTGTGTCCTCGAGTCTTACAGATAGTGTATTAAGATCTTCAGAAAGTGAAAGAAGGTGCTTTATAAGTTCAATTTGTTCATCCATGGACTCACTGATACCCTGTATATCGGTAATGTTTTGTTTTGAGCTGGCATTTAGTTTGCTCATGGATTCAATAATATTGCCCCTTGCATCTTCAATACACTTAACAGAGTGAGCTATATTGGTCATCTGCTGGAAGACGTTATCCATGAAGCTTACAATGCTGTCAAACCTGTTAATTGTATCGTTAACTGCACTGTCATGTTCGTTGATTACAATATCTGAAGACTTGACAACTTCTCCCGTCATTTCTATAGTTTCACCAATGTTTCTAAGCTTGGATTCAATATAATTTGCAGATTCTTTTGACTGGTCAGCCAGCTTCTTTACTTCGGATGCAACAACGCTAAAGCTTTTGCCGGCCTCGCCTGCTCTTGCTGCTTCAATGGTAGCATTTAATGCAAGCAGGTTTGTCTGACGGGAAATGCTTTTTATGGCTCCCGTTATTTTAGAAATCTCTGCAGACTCATTTTTCAACGTACTTATCAGCTTTGAAAACTCGCTTATAGTTTTTCTTACCTCTGCAGCATTGGTTTTTAGAGTATTCACAGTGGACTTGCCATGTTCACTCAGCTCTTTTGCTCCTAATACCATCTCATCAACCTTTTTAAAATCACTTGTGATAGTCTGTATCTGACCGGAAAGATCCTCTATTACACTGCCATTGTTCTCTATTTCTCCAGTTTGCATGGTTATTACATTCTTCATTTCCATCATCTTGGAAGAAAACTCTTCAACTGAAGCGTAGTTCTGGTGACATGTAGCAGACATTGTCTGTGATGAGTCAACAGCTACCTTTGACGCTACCTTTACACTTCCAATAAGGTCCTTTAAATTACTAACCATGTCGCTAAAGCTTGTTCCAAGCTTCCCTATTTCATCTTTTCTCTTAAGACTGCATCCTACGTCAAGATTACCTTCCTTTATCTTATTCATTGAATTTACAAGCACCTTTATACCTGAAGAAATATCCGTTGTAATAAGTGCTGAAAACAATCCACTAAAAATCAAACAAATAAGACCGAGTATGATTATCAATGCTACGGTTTCTGTTACCTGTCCAGTAATCTCACTAACCGGTGTCATGGATAACAAAGTCCAGTTTAAAGGAGTTCCCTTAATTTCTTTTATATTATAAAAGGTGATAAGCATATTTCTCCCGCCAACTTCCACGTTATTTAAAATACCTGATATGACCGGCTGGCTGCCTTCACCTTTATCTAATTGCTTTATCCTGGCATTTACCTTATCTATAACAGATTGAGTTATATAGTTTTCCCTTTGTTTCAAATTCTTTTCATCAACCTTAGAACTACTTTTCATCTTGTAGGAAAGTTGAACCAAATCCTTACTGAAATGGTTTAATTCATTCTTACCTTGAATTTCTACAAGAGTTTTTCCGTCTTTATCCACCTTGCTTAATTCCTCTACTAAAAATCCATTATCGTTGGTATTATCAGGATTCATGACCATATTTCCAGATTCACCGACTATATACACCTTACCTTTATAAGGCAATTTTGTACTTGCCAGAATGTCAAGCACACTATTTTCCTTCAAGTTGACCTGAAGCAAGCCTACACTTTTTATGCTAGTATTGGAGTAAACTTCTTTCATTAAAGTTATAGTCCTTTTACCACCTTTTCTTACTGTAAAGGTTAAATCTGTAATATATGTGTCAATCCAAAGAGATTTTTTGCCGTTATTTTTAAATTCTTTTAGAGCAATAGTATCTGTATAGGCCTTATTATTGGTTAGCTCACTTAGAGTACCTTCTCCCGCCAGAGTTCCATAGCCATTGTTTGCAATAAGCACCATATCTGCTATTATATCGGATCTTATATTAAAATGCGCCTGCAGATATGTCCTGTAAGAGTTTATATATCTTTCCCTCTCAATTTCGTCTTTAGCTTTATTCAAACTCTCAACATTAGGGGTTATCATACTATCTCTGGATACTGTCATTGCAAGCCTGTCTATGTCTTCCAGCAGCATTCTGATATTGCTTCCAGTTTGCCTGACAAGCCCATATGTACTTTCCTGTGCTTGTGATTCAAGTGTACGGGAGATGGTGAACAAGGAAAAAACAACCACAAACATTGATGATATAATTATCAAAGCAAAAGCAATGTTAAGTTTTCGACCTATTTTAATATTATTTAATCTTAGAAATTTAGCTGTACTTTCCAAAAACCTTTCAATCATATTTAGTTTTAAAACGTTCCTATCAGGTGTTTCCAATTTATCTATACTTTTTTCATTTACAATTGTTTTATTTTCAGTTTTGTTTTTCCTTATAACTCTTCCTTTAATACTATTCACTTTCTTCTTTATGTTTTCCATTAACTTACCCTTTAAATTGCCACTAAAGTTTAACCTCATCCTTTTCACCCCTGAAACTTATTTACAGAATTCTTTTAAAACCTTCTACACTGCCTTCTTCAGTCATGCTTTTTTCTTTCTTAGATACTAGTTAAACTTAGAAAAATATAACTTAAGGGAAATTATAGCCTTAGAATACAAAGTCCAGCTTAGGTTTATAAATAATACTTTACCGATCAGTTTACATAAGATTTGGATAGTATAAGATATTCTACAATCACGTCTTAAAATCCTTCTTGAGAATAAAAATAATTCAGTGAAAATACATAAATTTAAGCGCATATAGCCTACCAGCCAGGAGTCCAATGAATTGGCAGCAGGATTATGCGCGCTTTAGCTTCCTTGTATCGTCATTAAAATAAATATATATTACATTTTAAATATGTTTATTGTCTGTTCAAGCTTTGTAGAAAGCGAATTCAGGTCTTCTGAAAGTGTAAGAAGATGCTTTATTAAATCAACCTGTTCATCCATAGATACTGAAATATTTTGTATATCGTTTATATTCCGCTTGGTACTATCATTTAGCTTACTCATGGACTCTATTATATTTACTCTTGCTTCTTCTATTCTGTGTACAGAATCGGTGATACTTAGCATCTGCTGGAAAACGCTGTCCATAAAACTGACTATATTATCAAACTTGCTGATTGTATCAATAACTGCACTATCATGTTCGCTGATTACAACATCAGAAGATTTGACAACTTCTCCTGTCATTTCTATGGTTTTACCTATATTCTTAAGTTTGGATTCAATATAATTGGCAGATACTCTTGATTGGTCAGCCAGTTTCTTTACTTCTGATGCAACAACACCAAAGCTTTTACCTGCCTCTCCCGCTCTGGCTGCCTCAATGGTCGCATTTAACGCCAGAAGGTTTGTCTGTCTTGAAATACTCTTTATTGCCCCGGTTATCTTGGAAATCTCTGCAGCTTCACTTCTTAATGTGCCTATAAGCTTTGAGAACTCCTCTATAGTGTTTTTTACTTCATCAGCATTGGACTTTAAAGTATTAACTGTTATCTTACCGTTTTCACTTAGTTCCTTTGCTCCTGAAACTATATTGTTAACATTTTTAAAGTCACTTATAATAATTTCAATCTGCTTTGAGAGATTGTTGACTACATTATCGTTATTTTCAATTTCCTTAGTCTGCATATCAATTTCATCTTTCATTTCAGTAAGCATGGATGAAAACTCTTCTATGGAAGCGTAGCTTTGCTGACAGGTGGAGGAAACCGTTTGTGAAGACTCTACTGCCACATCTGATGCATTCTTCACACTACCTATCAATTTCTTTAAGTTGACAACCATGTCCTTAAAGCTTACTCCCAGTCTTCCTATTTCGTCCTTTCTACTCAAGTCATAATCAACATCCAGATTTCCTTCCTTTATCTTGTTCATCGACCTGACAAGGTCGCCAATACCTGAGGATATGTCTCCTGTAATTAGAACAGAAAGTAATATCCCAAATAAGATGAATATCAAACCCATGCCGAATATTTGCAGTGCAGCCTGGTAGACCTTTTCAGTTATCTTACTTATTGGTGTTACAGAGATTAAAGTCCAGTCAAGAGGCGTACCTCTGATCTCTTTAATCGTATAAAATGTCACCAGCATTTTGTTTCCATTTACTTCTGCATCCTGTATTACTCCGCCAAATTCGGTCTTAGAGCTTTCCTTCTTGCTCATTTCATCTATCTTCGCTCTTACTCTTTGCAATAACGAATCACTTAAACAATCATCTTTTTCTTGCAAGTTTTTTAATGTTTTTTCGTCTAGTTTGATCCCTGTATCAATTTTATATAATGGCTTTGTTAGTATTTTATCTGTAGGTTCTATTTTTGTTTTCCCCAATAGCTCGGCCAAAGTTGTACCCTTTTTGTCTACCTTGTTCAATTCACTTAACAAGAGCCCGTTCTCTTCACTGTTTTGCGGGTTTAAAACCATGTTATTATTTGCACCTACTATAAAGAAGTGCCCGTCATTAGGTATGCTTACATCCTTCAACAGATCATTCAAGGCTTGTTCCCTAATATTTATCTGCAGTGTACCAACGCTCTTATTTAGGCTTGTGCTGGTATACACAGATTTCATAAGGGCAATATTCCTCTTGCTCCCCTTTCTTCTCGTGTATACCAAATCTGTAATATGCGTATCAACCCATAGGGACTTCTTACCGCTTTCTTTAAATTCTTTTGCTGCAATTGTTTCGTAATAGCCAAGCTTCATTTCCGTGAAACTGCCTTCGCCTCCCAATATTCCATGGCCGCTGTTGGATACCAGAACCATATCAGCTAATGTCTCAACTCTCGTGCTATAGTATGCATCCATATTAGGCTTAACGTTACTTATCAGTCTGGCTCTAACAGCATCGTCTTTTGTGGTGTTGAGTTCTTGTACGACCGGAGATATTAAAGTATCTCTTGATACCGACATGGCCAATTTATCTATTTCTTCCAGAACAATTCTAATATTGGTTCCCGTCTGCTTCATAAGCCCTTCGGTGCTTTCTTCTGCTTGCTTTTGCAAAGTGTCTGCAATCATACTTAAGGAATATGCCAGCACAGCAGAGAGGCATACCATAGTTATGATAAAGGCTAAATTGATTTTAATACCTATCTTTATCTTATTTAGCCTCGAAAGTCTTATGACTTTATCCAGCCAGTTCCTATCCTTTCTAACGGGAACATTCTTATCAGGAGTACCTGAAGTTTCTTTTCTGGCAGAATTATCAGGTATCCTTTTTAACTTATAATGAGACTTTATCTTTTTTAAAAACCCACTAGCAAAGTCTCTTATTCTTCCTATTGTTTTAACCATTGAGCTTCTTAAGCCTTTCGGAAAGCTAACTCGCATAGTTTTCACCTCTAAGTGAAATTTTGGAATAGCTGCAGTTCACAAATGACCAAAACAAACCTGCTTACATGCATAAATAAATATACCTTGAATTGACTTTGCTAAAAAAGGATTAATAAAATTGATAACATAACAAATAATGCAAAATAAAATATTCATAAAATTTTATCGTGTTTTGAAGCTTAAAACTTAATAGTAACTTTATATATTTATTTAACGCACTATTCAGTTTTTAAACTCCACTTCCTTTTTGCTTTCAACTGACTCAATATATATACTTCTTGACGGAAAAGCTATGGAAATATCCAGTTCCTCCAGGATAGCCATAATCTTCAAATTAATATCTTCCTGTATTTCTAAAAACTCTTGCCAGTTGGTCGTCTTGGTAAAAAAATATAGGAATATTTCCAGCGCACTGTCTCCAAATCTCTCAAAATACACAAATATAGTATGGGGGTGTACTCCAGAATGATTTTCCAGCATCCCCCTCATCCTCTTAAGACACTCATGTATCCTATCCGCTGGGGTGTCGTAAGTCACACCCAGCCTGAAGCT
Organism: Bacillota bacterium; assembly: GCA_049325575.1. Classification (GTDB taxonomy): domain Bacteria; phylum Bacillota; class Clostridia; order Acetivibrionales; family Acetivibrionaceae; genus JBMOLK01. The sequence goes on from JBMOLK010000322.1 coordinate 19,680, forward strand.
GATCCTTCTCTTGCCCATACGAGACCAGTTGGTTATTGGGTCGTTACTCATTAAAGCATTTGGAATAGTAACCAGCGCTTGAGAAAAAGTTCTTACCCTGGTACTCCTAAACCCTATTTCTTCAACTGTACCCTCAACGTGAGGAGTCATTATCCAGTCACCCATCATAAAAGGTCTGTCAATCATTATCATTATACTTCCAAAGAGATTGGCAGCCGTATCTTTTGCAGCTAGAGCAAATGCCAAGCCCCCCAGCCCCAGCCCTGCAAGAAGACCAGCAACATCATATTCCCACTCCTGCACGATAACAATTGTTCCCAACACAACAATAATCACTTTAAGTCCGTTTCGCAAAAAGGGCAGCATCACGTCGTCAAGTCTTGTTTCCGTTTTCTGTGCAAGTCTGCTTAAAAAACCTGATAAGGCATTTGAAGCACGATACAGCGACCAGAATACTGAAAAAGCTATTAAAGACCGAACAACGTGGTTTGTGAATCTTTCAGCATCATCAGGTAATCCCAGAACCTCTGAAGCAATATATATACCGATAACTACAAAAACAAAACCTATAGGCTTATCAAATGCCCATATAAGCTGGTCATCCAATTCACTTTTTGTCTTTTCAGTTATTTTTTTGACAAGCTTGGAAATAACCTTGACAAACAGTTGGCGCAAACCTAAAGATATCAAAACTATTATTACTGCTATAGTAATTTGTCCAAGACTGACGTTAAAGAAAGAATAGCTTAATAGTGACTTCACATCCTCAAATAAATTCATTTCTCAACCTCCTGCAAATATTTATTTTTATACTTCTATAAAGTCGGCTCAAATCCTCCCCCTAAATTGTGGCAATTATACTTGCAATATACTGCTAATTATTAGAGATAAAGCCAGATTAAACTATACACCTTTACTTAATCCGATTTATTGGGATTATAGAAACCAATATCAATATATTTAGGGTTTTATCGTTTACATAATCTATGCTATAATAAAAATGTAATACATTCTACCTCCCTTAAACCAAGGTATAAGGAGATAAATAGGCTTATGAAACAGGGCAAAATTGTTGAAAAGCAATGACGCAAAGCCATGGGTCTAAGTCAAAAGTGCCAGACATTTTTGATATGATAGCCAGGTTGCCATTAAAAGTTCTGTTTATGCTCTTTAAATAAATTGGGGAATAGGTCTTATGTATTTCCTTATACCGCCTTTTTTTTAGATATTAATAAACTTTAAATTAAAATGAGATGGATATATATCCATCTCATTTTAATTTCATTACCTCATATTAAATTCCTAAAACCATAATGCACTAGGCAGTCTCAATAGCTGCAGCATCTTGCAGCCCAAGTTCTTCTATAGCAGCTTCCCTAAGCTTATACTTTTGAATCTTGCCGCTTGCAGTCATTGGAAAGGCAGACATAAATTTTATATATTTTGGCACTTTGTGTCTTGCCATATTATTCTTTACAAACTCCTTGATTTCATCTTCAGTAACCGTTTTACCTTCTTTTAGTATAATACAAGCCATTATTTCCTCACCATATTGCTTACTGGGCACACCAATAACCTGAACATCCTTTACATCCGGGTGGGTATATAAGAATTCTTCGATCTCCTTAGGATAAATATTTTCCCCGCCCCTTATTATCATGTCCTTAATTCTGCCTGTAATTTTAAAATATCCGTCCTTATCCATGGTTGCCAAATCTCCTGTATGGAGCCACCCGTCTTTATCTATGGCCTGTGCTGTAGCTTCCGGCATCTTGTAATAACCCTTCATAACGTTGTATCCACGGACTACAAATTCCCCCTGGACACCATAAGGAACCTCTTCATTTGTTGCCGGGTCAACAACTTTTGCTTCAATAAAAGGAAGAACTCTTCCAACCGTTGAAACCCTCAACTCTATACTGTCATCCACTCTTGTCTGGGTACAAACCGGTGATGCCTCAGTTTGACCGTATGCAATGGTAACTTCTTTTGCACCCATGAGGTCAACAACCTGCTTCATAACTTTGATGGGACATGGTGATCCAGCCATAATACCTGTTCTTAGCTTTGGAAACTTAAACTTATTAAACTCTGGATGTTCAAGCATACCTATAAACATTGTAGGCACGCCGTGTACAGCTGTACATTCTTCATCCTGTATTGCCTGCATGACTTTAAGCGGTTGATAGTATTCAATGGGAACCATAGTTGCAGCATGAGTCACACATGCCATTACACCCAGTACACATCCAAAACAGTGGAACAAAGGCACAGGTATGCATAGCTTATCCTCGTGGGTAAAATTCATGCAATCTCCAATACACATGCCATTGTTTACAAGATTGTAATGAGTAAGCATAACACCTTTGGGAAAACCGGTTGTGCCTGATGTATACTGCATATTTATAACATCATGTATATCAAGACTTTTTTGCCTCTCCTCAAGCTCTTTGTCAGAAACATTTGATGCCATCTCATAAAGTTCATTCCAGTTAAACATTCCCGGATAGTTCTTATCCCCAACATAGATTACGTTTTTTAGAAACGGCAGAGAATGGTTATTAAGATTACCTGGCTTGGAATCTTTCAGTTCAGGGCATAACTGCTTCACTATTTCTACATAGTTACAGTCTTTAAACCCTTCGATCAATATCAGTGTGGTAGAATCAGATTGTCTTAAAAGGTATTCAAGCTCAAAGATTTTATAATTTGTGTTTACAGTAACAAGGACCGCACCTATCTTGGCAGTTGCAAATTGTGCCAGGATCCATTCCGGATAGTTTGTCGCCCATATTGCAACATGGTCTCCCTTTTTTATACCCATGGCCATAAAACCTTTGGCTACAACATTACATAGGTCTCTAAACTCCGAATATGTCTTCCTAAAAGGCCTATCGGTATACAACACCGCATCATGGTCCGGGTACTGCTCCGCTATCTGATCAAGCAGATCTCCTATTGTAACCTTCATTAACTCTTTCATCTCAACACCCCATATTTATAAATTGATATACATATATAACTAAAAAAGCCTTGCATCTCTAATTTACTTAGAGACGAAAGGCTTAATCTTCCGTGGTACCACTCCAATTAATACAAATAATTGTATTCTCTCAGTGTACATTAAGTACATCCATATAACGGTGGAAAGAACCGCCCAAGCCTACTCTCATTCTTACACACATTTCAGCCGGGAACTCAAGGGCGAGATTCACCTAAGTCAACACTGACTTGCACCAACCGTCAGCTCTCTCAGTAGAACTTTTGGCTACTATCCCCCATCATAGCTTTTTGATATTCGCTTTAACATAATATTACTATGTAACCATCACAGTGTCAATACCAATAATTTATGATAGTTATTTGGTAAATGTATAAATTACTTTGATTACAACAGGTCCTATAAGAACCGAAAAAATAGTAGGGAAAATAAACATTACCATAGGTATCAGCATCTTAACCGGTGCCTTCATGGCTTTTTCCTTTGCTCTCTGTCTCCTTTTCTCCCTCATTTGTTCGGACTGAAGTCTTAAAACATTTCCGATACTTACCCCAAGCTGGTCTGCTTGTATGATTGAACCAACAAATGTTGTAAGATCCTGTATGTTTACCCTTTCTGCCATATCCTTAAGTGCATCCCTTTTCTGCTTGCCCACCTTCATTTCATTCAGAACATTATCGAATTCTATGGCAATAGGTCCGGGCATTTTATCAATAACCTTGGCAAGTGCTCCGTCAAAACCAAGTCCTGCTTCAACACTGACAGTCAGTAAGTCCAATACGTCTGGCAAAGAGTTTGAAATACTTTTTTGCCTCTCCTTGATTTTTCTGTTGAGTACCATATTGGGAAAAAGCAGCCCAAGGCACAATTCAATTATTCCGATAAAAAATATGGTCCTGATATCAAATCCCATATATGTCCCCACGGCAGCAGTCAGCAGTGGTAAACCCAGGATTATCATTACCTGTAAATTTATCCAGTCTTTTATGGACAGATTAAAAGGACTTCCCGCCGTAATAACCTTCTTTTCAAAAGTAAAAATGATTTGTTTTGGAGTGACTTTTAGAATTATTTTGCTTATATCGTCCAGTATTGGTCTGATTACCCTTACAAACAGCGGTTGATTAAGTTCGCTTTCCAAAGACTTGTTTTCTTCTTTCGAAATCCTATCAAGCCTTATAGTAATTACACTTCTATTTCTATAAAAAACCCCTACAAATGCGTAAAAAACAAGATAGCTTGAAACAAGTATGGAAACCATAAGTAGATACATTACCATAGCCTTCACCTCATACCTCTATATTTACTATCTTTCTTATGAAATAAATACCCATTAATTCCATAAAAACCGAAAAACCAAGTATTCCCAAACCTAGAGGGTCTTTAAACAAAACACTTATATGATCACGGTTTATAAGAAATAATATAAGTGCAAGACCTGGAGGTAAAAGCGCAATAATCAGCCCCGACATTCTACCTTGAGCTGTAACAGTCTTAACTTCGCCTTTAATCCTGATTCTTTCTCTTATGGTAGAAGAAATATTATCCAGAACTTCAGCCAGGTTTCCCCCCACCTGCCTCTGGATTAAAACAGCAGTAACAACAAGCTCCAAATCATCACTTGAGACCCTGCTTACCAGATTTTCAAGAGCTTTTTCGGTAGTTGTCCCGAAGTTTACCTCTTTTTGAAGAAGAGAAAACTCTTCTGCCATGGGTCCGGTCATTTCCTTGCTTACGATATCAACCGCTTGGAAAAAACTGTACCCTGCCTTAAGAGAGTTTGAGATTAGAACTATGGCATCATTCAACTGTTCATTCAAGTATTTTATTCTTTTCTTAATTTTCATTTTTAGATAAAAAGCAGGAATAAACCAACCGATTATTCCTCCTACAACTGCCATAAACATTGCATAGGAAGATGAGCTAAATAGTACAAATGTGAAGGTGCCCAGTACAAAGAAGAGAATAATACACACGGTTATATACTCTTCCGGTTTTAGCAAGATATGTGCTCTTTGAAGCTCCAGATGAATCTTTCTCTTATAACCATCCAGAAATCTTGCATCTTTAACTCCCTTTGCAATTATTCCAAGGCCTGATTTATATTCCTTTTGTTTGCTCTTCTTCTTTTCTTCTCTGATTTCTTCAAGACTTATATACCTCTTAAGCCTTACTATGGGATTTTGCTTTCCCAAATAAGTTTTTAACACAGGATAAAAAATCATCATTACACTGACAAATGTGAGAATCAAAATTATATTCAGCATTTTTAAAACCTCCGGTTAAGGTTTTGCAGCCTGTTTTAAAAGCTCGGTTTTTATTTAGGGAGTAAACAGGTCAGATGGCAGCATTATTCCCGCCCTCTCAAATTTTTCCATGAATTTAGGTTTGATACCTGTAGGTGCAATTTCTCCGATTATTTTCCCTCTTTCATCCTTTCCTGTCTGCTTGAAAATAAAAATATCCTGCATTGTTATGATGTCGCCTTCCATTCCAGTCACCTCTGAAATATGCGTTATCTTTCTGCTCCCATCCTTCAATCTTGACTGCTGCACGATAAGGTCAACGGCTGATGCTATTTGTTCCCTTATAGCCTTAACAGGAAGTTCCATACCCGCCATAAGAACCATGGTTTCAAGCCTTGCAAGCATGTCTCTCGGTGTATTGGCGTGGCCTGTTGTTAGAGAGCCGTCATGACCGGTATTCATTGCCTGAAGCATATCAAGCGCCTCTCCGCTTCTAACTTCCCCTACAACAATCCTGTCAGGCCTCATTCTAAGCGAGTTCCTTACCAGGTCCCTTATAGCCACAGCTCCCTTTCCCTCAATGTTCGGTGGTCTGGTTTCCAGCCTTAGCACATGTTCCTGTCCAAGCTGTATTTCTGCAGCATCTTCTATGGTTACTATTCTTTCGTCCTCTGGTATAAAGGAGGATATAACGTTCAGAGTCGTTGTCTTACCGCTTCCTGTTCCTCCTGATACTACTATGTTTAACCTTGCCTCTACACAAGCCTTTAGGAACATGGCAACATTCGGAGTTATTGTTCCAAAATTGATAAGATCCTTCACAGTATATGGCTTTTCAGAGAACTTTCGTATTGTTATACTGGGTCCATCCAAAGCTAGAGGAGGTATAATTACGTTAACACGGGAGCCATTTGGAAGTCTTGCGTCCACCATTGGCGAGCTTTCATCTACTCTTCTTCCCAAGGGTGCAACAATCTTCTCAATAACATGCATAACATGCTGGTCGTCCTTAAATCTTACATCCGACAAAACCAGCTTACCCTTTTTTTCAACATATACCTGGTTAGGTCCGTTTACCATTATTTCAGAAACAGAAGGGTCATGTATCAGAGGATTTATAGGCCCAAACCCTATAGTTTCATCTATTACTTCAGAAACTATCTTCTGCCTTTCATTTTTTGTTATGTATGAGCTTTCTTCATTTAAAATATTTTCTACAATAGCTGTTATTTCTTTTTCCAGAGCTTCGCTTCCATCTGCGTCAAGATCCTTTAATGTGTCACCTTTTATTTCATCAATAATTCTGCTGTGTATTTTAGCTTTTATACTTGCATAGGGGTCTTCTTGAGCCTGCTGTACTTTTTTTACCTTTTGGGTTTTATTTTCAACCGTATCTACACTTTTTTCCTTCTGAAGTCTTTCGAGTAATGACATATAAATTCCCCCACTTTTCCTGGTGCTATAGTTTTTTAGACTTGGCAAACAGCATTCCTAAAACAAACAAGCCTGTCTCGCAGTTCGGGTTTTATACTCCAAATATCTTCTTTACAGCACCCTTGTCGTTTTTATCTTGAGGAGCTTCCTTATCCTTAATAAGGTCGTTTGAAATAGTGAGTATGGCTTTTGCAACCTTTGTCTCTGTCCTTGTCATTACAAAAGGAAAACCCTTGTTAGCTGAAGTAATTACAGTCTGGCTGTCCTCCGGTATATAGGCCCAAATCTGGTGCTTCAATGTATTTTCAAAGTCCTTGTATTTAATTCCAAACTGCTCGGATGCCTTATTTAAGATTATATTGATTTTTTCTTTGGGATAACGTAGTGTCTCCATAACATCAAGACCGGATTTGACATTTTTTATAGTAGGAAGATCAAGTGTTGATACCAAAAGTATCTTGTCCGACATGTCAAGAGCAGTAAGTACAGTTTCATGGAAGCTTGCCGAAGTATCAACAATTATATAATGATAGTATTCCTTTAAGGTATTGAGAATCTTCTCAACATGGGAAGAAGTGATATACTCGGCATATTCAGGCTTTACAGGAGCCGGTAGAACCCTTACTCCCGAAAAGTGTGTCACAAGATAGTCTTCCATTGAATCACTGTCTAACATATTTATTTCTTTTATAAGATCACTTATGGTATTCTTAACAGAAGCATTAAGCATTATGGCTACATCTCCAAACTGGAGATCCAAATCCACCAAAGCTACTCTCTTTTTAGTGGTTCTGGCAAGACTTACTGCTATGTTTGATGCTATGGTGGTCTTTCCTACTCCACCTTTGGTACTGAATACGGAAATTATTCTTGATTTAACCTCTTCTTTCACTCTGGTTACATTTGAATGCTGCCTTCTTTGAGACTCTATATCATAAACCTTTAGAACAGTGTTAATAAGGTCATCACTAGAAAAGGGCTTGTTCAGAAAATCCCTGGCCCCTGCAGCCATTGCCTTTCTTAAGTATTCAGTTTCTCCCTGTACCGACATAATTATTACAGCTGTTTCCGGGACACTCATTGATATTTCTTCAGTAGCTTTTATTCCATCCATTACAGGCATGTTTATATCCATTAACACCACATCGGGCCTTGATTCCTTCACTATAAAAATTGCTTCCTCACCGTTTTCAGCTTCACCTATTATTTCTATCCTCTTTTCAAATGACAACAAAGTTTTTACATTATTTCTGGTCTCTTCAGTGTCATCTACTATTACAACTTTTATCTTTTCCATATGATTACCTCCATATTTTACTGGTTTTGAGCCGGTGCCGGTATTATCTGTCCCGTTACAAGACCTTTCTGTCCTGCCATATCCTTTTTTATCACACCGTCTGTATTTACATTTGCATCATCTTCAACATTCCTAAGTGCTAATCTTATGGTGGCAAACTCTGTTACAAAAGATAACTTCTCCGCTTCCTCTGGACTAACAGCCAATGTGACAGTCTTGGGAGGTTCTGCCTGTTTTTTCTCTTCCGCACCCATATCCTGGCCCAGTGCAAGTACCTGAACGTTCTGAATTACCGTTTTTGTAAAATCAGGTTCATTAGTACTCCCGGTAAAGTTTGCAATTACGTCTACCATGTCACCGGGTTTTATAAGATATGCCACACCTATTTGGTCATTTACGTTTACTGCAACAGCCCTCTTGCCCTTTGGAAGGCTGTAGGTCAGCGTCAAATCTTCTTCCTCTACAAGTCTGTCTCTTAAAATTTGTTCCCCCTCAATTACACGGTCTTTAAGTCTTTTGCCTATAATATCCGCTTTATTTAATACAGCCTGGGAACTTAAGTACTCTTTTGTAACCCTTGACTGTTTTATATCCGCTTCTGCTATCAAGTGTTTGGCAGGCATTGTTTTGGCCGCAACATAAACATTTATGTATTCTATTACTTCAGGCTTTGTAGTAGCTTTCTTAATGTATAAATATACCAGACCGGTTGTGAACACAGCTAAAATCAAAGAAATTAAAATTACACGTCTATTTACTGACTCCATAATGCCCCTCCTCGGTATAAAAGTATTAGTGAATCAACTTTACTCCTAAAAGCCCGAAATCTGCCATTCCATCGCTGGTTGTTGCATTAACCGTATACTTTATAAATCTTCCTTTTAGTGTTATGCTCCTCTTGCTGTTTTCCTCTTCAACTTTTCCATCTTCAATAAAGAATGTAGTAAAACCGATGACTTTCATTGCTTCTTTATCATAACTGCCTTTCTCCACAACAGGAATTACTATTATTTTTGGGCACCCTTCTACATAATTCTCATAAGTACAAGCCGGATCGTGGTTACATCTTTCCATGATCTCCGAAATACTCTCTCCACTTATTTCCATCAATTCATCAGGAATAGAATAAAGCAAATCGCCTATATTAACCTTTTTTCTGTAACCATAAATCATATCCGTATCTAAATTTTTTCCTCCCAAATCAAGTGGAATTAAACCGTATACCCTTATACCGTTTTCACTCTTTTTAAATACACTCTTTGTTGTAGTCAAGTAGTACTGCTTCCCAAAAGCATATTCACCTTTTTCAATAGCAAAAGGTCTGATGCCTTTATAGGATGCTACGTTGGATAACTTGGCAGTAACCCTTGAATGAATTTGCTTCTCACTAAAACCTATATATCTTAGGAATATATAGTTAAGTTTTTTTCCAACATAAAGAGATATCTCCCTATTATTATCAGATATTCTTATATCCAGATTGTTAACACCCGCTATCCTTTTTACAGTATTTTGCTTAACCGCCTCCAGACACTTTTCTTTACTTTCTGCAAGGGCCTCGGCACCTATTCTTGCTATCAGATCTACATTTTTAGCAAGTTTATAGCGTTCAACAGCAATATAACCTATATCCGTAATAAGTGCAGACAGCAGGGCAACTATAATGATAGAGCAAATGAAGATAACTGAAGTATTGCCTTTCGTTTTTTTTAATAAATTGATAAATGTTATTGCCTTCATTGTTCATCCCCTCACTTAAATTATGGATCCAGGTTATTATTAAGCTACTCCATCCTCATTACTGTTTTGGATGTCAGATGCATGGGGTTAGGAATTATTGAAGATATTATAGGAGTTAACAATGTATTATCATACTCAACAGTTACGATAACCTCGTCACCTTTTTTTCTTAGAGTCTGTGCAGGGTAAATTGTCGTGATAAGCTTAGACTGATCAAGGGTTGAAGTCATATTTGCAACCAGAGTATTAATGTCCGTATCGGTGGCACCAACTGCCGCGTTTCGTGCAGCTTCTCTAGAGGCATTGGTTATTACCAGGTAATTATTAAAGAGTAACCCAAAATCAATAATTCCTGTCAATATCAGAATAATTATCGGAAGTATCAGAGCTGTTTCTACAATAGACTGACCTCTTTGGTTACCCAGCCTCTCTCTCCATGACATAAGACCACACCTTTCCCCCATCAAGAAACCACATTCAATTTATTCGACTCGGGCCTTTCTTAGCTATAGAGATCGAACTGTAAAAGTAGATAAACAAGATAGGCAAGCCATTTGTATCAAATTAGCGGAGCAAATTATATGTTTATCTTTACAGTTCCTTATCTCTATTTCAAAAAGTTGCCCTACCTGAAACCAGATAGGGCAACTTGTCCCAAGTATAGATCAAGTGGTTGTTCCGCCTGACGCCGGAGTTATTGTATTTGATACCGATGTAAACAGATCTGCTATCTTCGGACCTAGTACCAATAATGCTGCTATACATGCTACTGCTATCAATGAGATTATAAGTCCGTATTCAACCATGCCCTGCCCCTTTTTACTTCCTAATACTGCTTTAAGGTAATAATAGTACATTCTTAACATTTAAAATTCCACCTTTCTTATAGTTTATTAATATAACCATTAATAAAATCTCACCAAATCAAGTGGCCGGAGTTATTGTGTTTGATACTGATGTAAACAGATCTGCTATCTTTGGACCTAATACCAATAATGCTGCTATACATGCTACTGCTATCAATGAGATAATAAGTCCGTACTCAACCATGCCCTGTCCCTTTTTACTTCCTAATAACGCCCTTAGATAACTTACATACATTTGTAACATTTAAAATTCCACCTTTCTTTAGGTTTTTATATTTCCTCCAAACTTAGTAAAAACTCTAAAGTTTCTTTATATCTCTAAAATAATGTCATGAAGTAATTAAAGAAATTGACTAAAGATGTGCCCATAAATCCCAGTGCTACAAAAACTGCCATCGCTATGAAGATAATTATGAATGCGTATTCGACCAACCCTTGTCCTTTTTGCTTTTTAAACATTGCTTTTAAAACTTTAATCAGGTTCATGGTTTGTTATAAACCCCCTTGCTTACAAGGTTTGTTCGCTACCTTATATTCTAATTATAAAATTATACGTGATAATATACTATCCACCAGTCGAACTTATTTGAATAGACAAATGTGCCTAGAAATAAAATAGGAAGTGGGTACTTAAGTATACCCGCTTCCTAGGTCTATTTCTCTATTAAGATGCTGTGCCTAATGCGTAATAACGCCAATCTGCTCTTTTTTCCTCATTATATGCTCTTATTATACTATTCGATATCATGTACTGATTTTATAGGGTACATTGGATTTTTTTATATCAGCTAGTCATGTTATGCTTAAAAGCATATATTGCAGCCTGGGTTCTGTCCGAAACATTGAGCTTTCTGAATATGTTTGAAACATGATTCTTGACGGTTTTCTCACTTATGTAAAGGCGTTTGGCTATTTCCTTATTGATCATACCTTCCGCAATCAGTTCCAAAACCTCCAACTCCCTGGACGTCAAACTGTTTTCTTCACTTTTCCCCTTGTCATGAAGCGTTACCCTGTTAAACTCTCTGACAAGCTCCTTGGTCATATTTGCCTGTATGTATGACTGTCCCCTGTTTACACTTCTTATGGCTTCAACCAGTACACTTGGGTCCGCATCTTTTAATACGTATCCTTCCGCACCCATCTGAAGGGTTTTAAACAAATACTCCCTATCCTCGTGAATGGTAAGAACAATTATTCTGGAAGCAATGTTTGTACTCTTCATTTCCTTAATTGCCTGCAAGCCATTCATACCTGGCATATTAATATCCATAAGGATGACATCAGGATGGTACTCATTGGCAACCTTTATAGCCTCTTCTCCGTTGGGAGCCTGTGCCACCACAACCATATCATCTTCCAATTCCAATATTTGTTTAAGTCCCTGCCTTACCATAGTATGATCATCTGCAATTACAACACGTATCTTATCCATTTGAGACCCCCTCTTCCGGAATTAAAGGTACTGTTATACTAATCTTGGTGCCCTTACCTAAAGTAGAATCAATTTCAAACTTTCCGTTTAATAGTTCTACCCTTTCTCTCATACTAAAAAGGCCGAATCCCCCGTTTATGTCTTCACTTTTTGCTTTTAGTGTACTTATATCAAAGCCTTTACCATCATCAAATATATAAAGTTTTAATTCCTTATCTAAAAATTCAAGATTAATAATTACATTTCGTGCTTTTGAATGCTTTTTAACATTGTTGATAGCTTCCTGAACAAGCCTGAAAATCGTTAGAGAAATTATGGGTCTTATTTCATCATATACTCCTCTTGTTTTAAAAGAAACCGCTATTTTAGATTCTTCCTGGCATGTCATTACATATCTTTGAAGTGTGGGTATTAATCCTAAGTCATCTAGTGACATTGGTCTTAAGTTATATATTATTTTTCTTACATCCTGGAGTGTATCCCTTACAACAGACTTAAGCTGTTTTAGTTCATCTTTTGCTTTTACCGGGTCTGTGTCTACCAACCTCTCACATATCTCTGCTTTTAAAACTATATTGGACATTGACTGTGCCGGTCCGTCATGTATATCCCTGGCAACCCGCTGCCGTTCATCTTCCTGTGCCTTTATTATTCTAAATCCTAAAAGCTGTCTTTGCTGCATATCTTCCAGCTGGAGACTTACTTCCTGAAGGTCACCTGTAAGGTATCCTAACGATACTCCTATTTGCGAAATAAGGTTATCTGCCTTTTGCACTGTCTTAATAGATTCCTTAAGTCTAATCTCCAGGTCATTTCTTCTTCTTATATAGTACTGCTCCTGCTCACGCTTTACTGCAAGTTCTACACGAACATTGTCCGCTCTCTCGTATGCTTTTCTGATTTCTTCTTCAGAATATTTATCGTAACTTTTGCTTACTATCATTAGATGTTTCTTGCTTTCTCTAAGCTCAACTTCAAGAAGTTCAACGCTCTCAATTATTTCCGCAGTCTGTTTCTTTAATTCTTCAAGTTCTTCCTCCAACCTTTTGCATTCTTTTCTGGCGCCCTCGGCAATATCATACAATTCAACTTTACTGTTATTTATGGCTTCAACGGTCTTTTTAATTATTCTATCCA
>JBMOLK010000323.1:0-32387 GCA_049325575.1 Bacillota bacterium
GACAGGGACAGATTAAACTGCTTCCGGTCAACGTGAATTCATCGGTTGACAAGATATTGGATCTTATACCCGACCTTATAGAGAAAGCTAATGAAGCAATAAAAAAAAAGATAAAGGTTAGAAAGGAAATAAAACCAGGAGACACAGCCGAAAAATGCGAAAGAGATGAAATATAAGTGGGATAAAACCCACTTTATTTATTTGTGTATAATGTACCACTCATATGATATTATATATAAAAAAGATTTTTTAGAGGGTTGGTTTTATCCATGAGTGAAGTAAGACTTCAAAAGTATCTGGCTGACTCCGGTGTTGCATCAAGGAGAAAGGCAGAAGAGATCATAAGTCAGGGAAGAGTAAAGGTAAACGGCACCATAACCACTGAAATGGGAATCAAGGTATCCGAAAAGGATAAAGTTGAAGTTGACGGCAGAATTTTAAAAAGAGAAGAAAGAAAGGTATACATAGCTTTAAATAAACCTGTGGGGTATATTACAACTTCCAAGGACCAATTCGGAAGACCAACCGTATTGGACTTGGTTCATGATATAAAGGAAAGGATATTCCCTGTAGGAAGGCTTGACTATGATACCTCAGGACTTATAATACTTACAAATGACGGTGATTTTACATACAGGCTGACACACCCCAAGCATGAGATTAACAAGGTATATGTGGCTACCGTATCGGGGGTTTTGACAAAAGAAGAAATAGCTGCTTTTGAAAAGGGATTAAGAATTGAAAATTATACTACATCTCCTGCAAAACTTCAGGTTCTTGAGACTAATATCAAAACCTCCACAGTAAGAATTACAATACATGAGGGTAAGAACAGGCAGGTCAGAAAAATGTGTGAGGCTATAGGCCATCCTGTTTTAAGGCTAAAGAGGATATCAATTGGCGAGGTAAGCCTGGGAAGCCTCGGGGAGGGAAAGTGGAGAAATCTTTCCAAATCCGAAATAAAATCGCTATTATAAATGAATACTTGGACCTTTTTGGCAGCGGCAGCTATATTTTAAATATAACTGCCACTTATGATACTTACAGAAAATTATTCTTTTTGTTCATGAGGCTTGTAACTGGCACAAAGTGTTTCATCGTAGGGTGCTCCACTGTCGGATTTTGCAGCAGCACTTACCTGTATTGCTTCTAAGGTACACAAGTTTTCATGGAATTCGTTGTGCATACAGCTACCGACGGAGCACATTATCCTTTGACAGTTTGTCATAATAGCTCGCCTCCATTATATTTTTTCTTCAGACTTATTTTATGTAGTTTTAAAACAATTATAAAGGGAATAAAAGCTTTATTCGGTTATATAAGGATAACCAGGCTTTGTGACCCGGTTATCCTTATATCTTTTATCTGTCATTAAATATACTAATATCCATAGGGATTTGCTCCCGATGCAAATAAGCCTAAAACTACCAAACCTATAAACATCAGTATTCCCAATATAATACTTACCACTGAAATAATCCCGTAGATTTTAAAGAATGAGTTTAATTTGTCAAATGTTTCAGATAGTTTATTGATATCACTTGTCTCAGAGAATGCCCTCATGCTGTCTACTGCGCCCACAAGCTTTAGGCCCGCTATTATCATTGGAACTCCTATTATTGCAGTTATAATACCTATACATGAAAGGGCACCATAAATAATGGTAAAAATCCCTACGAAAGTTGCCCAGCCAGACAATTTCCTATCCTTAATTAAATCTATATCAGATCTTGGTTCGTTGATTTGATAACTATCCATTTAATGATAAGCCTCCACTTTTTAAATTTAGTTTAACACATAGTTAAAAATTTATTATGTCGCAAAAATGAAAATTTTGTTTTGACAAAACATGATTTCCAATTTAAAATATTATAGGGATCGAACTGTAAAAGCAGATAAACAAGATAGGCAAGCCATTTGTATCAAATCAGCGGAGGTAATTATATGTTTATCTTTTAAGTTCTTTATCTCTAATGGTTACCAAGCTAAAGTTGTAATTATTAAGAATGTGGCTTACATATTAATATGGTTTTTAGTTTAATATATTAATGAAACCATATACCGAATTATTAGTTGGTATATGGTTTATAATTTAAAACAAAAAGGATTAATTGAAGAAGAGGAGTGACTCAAATGGATCTTTGGTACACTGAATATCAAACACCCGGAGTAGGAATAACATGTAAAACTAAAAAAACATATCACACAGAAAAAACCGAGTTTCAGGATCTGGCTCTTATTGAAACCGAACAGTTCGGGAGAATGTTGGTTTTAGACGGCACTGTCCAGACTACTATTGAAGATGAATTCGTTTACCATGAAATGATAACTCATGTTCCGCTGTCAACCCATAAAAATCCCAAAAAGGCGTTGGTAATTGGCGGAGGAGATGGCGGCGCCATTAGAGAGATTATTAAACACCCGTCAATTGAAAAGGCAGTATTATGCGAGATTGATGGAAGGGTTATTGAAGTATCAAAAGAGTATCTGCCTGAAATAAGCTGTGCTTTAAGTGATAAAAGGGTAGAAGTAATGGTTGCTGACGGAATAAAGTATGTTAACGAGCACAAGAATGAGTTTGATGTTATTATGGTTGATTCAACCGACCCGGTTGGCCCTGCCGTAGGACTTTTTGCAGTTGATTTTTATAAGGCAATATATGAGTCTTTAAAGGAAGACGGCATTTTTGTGGCGCAGACAGAGTCGCCTTTTTTCCACAAGGATCTTATTAGAAATGTATATAAGGATGTAAAATCCTTATTCCCCATAACAAGACTTTATACATGTGCAATACCTACATATCCGAGTGGGTTCTGGAGCTTTACAATGGGCTCTAAAAAGTATGACCCCTTGGAAACCGATATAAACAGCATACCGTCTTTAGACACAAAGTACTACTGCCGTGAGATACATAAAGCTGTCTTCGCACTACCTAAATTTGTGTCTGACCTGGTAAAATAAGCAATAAAAATTTTAAGATGTAAGAGGTATCGTAATGAGTTTAAAGGATGGAAGCTTAACACTACCAACAAAATTTATGGCAAGCACAGAAAGTTATGAGGAATCTTCCATAGTTTTAGTGGGTGTTCCCATGGATTTCACCTGCAGCTTCAGACCTGGAACAAGATTTGGTCCGCAAAAAATCAGGGAAGTATCGGTCGGTATTGAAGAGTACAGCATATACATGGATAAGGAATTAACGGATTTTAGTTTCTATGATGCCGGAGACCTTGATCTTCCTTTTGGAAATGTTGAAAAAAGCCTTGAATTGATAAGTACTGCAGCAAGCGAGATTATAAATGATAAAAAATTCCCGTTTTTTATCGGGGGAGAACATCTAATCAGCGTTCCTGTAGTCAGAAAGGTTCATGAAAAATACGGTGACGACCTTGTGGTGCTGCATTTTGATGCTCACGCCGACCTAAGGGAGGGCTATCTGGGATGCCCTAATTCACACGCCTCTGCAGTAAGGCGCATGGTAGATTTTATGCCGGGTAAAAACATTTACCAGTTCGGTATAAGATCAGGAACCAGGGATGAGTTTGAGTTTGCAAAGAAGAACACAAATATGTTTACCCTGGAAGTACTGGAGCCTTTAAAGCAGGTTGTTGAAAAAATAAAAGGAAAGCCGGTTTATGTTACCCTTGATATAGATGTGGTAGATCCTGCCTATGCTAACGGAACGGGTACACCGGAGCCTGGCGGTATCAGCTCTAAGGAACTGATACAATCAATCAATCTTTTAAAGGATTTGAATATTGTAGGATTTGATCTTGTAGAGGTTTCTCCGCACTATGATCCTTCCGACAGGACAGCTCTTTTGGCAGCCAAGGTCATTAGAGACGTGATTATGATGGTGGGTTAGCATGCAGACAATAAAAAATTCTCTGGGTCAATCCCATGAATATATTGAAAAGTTTGTTGTCAAAGGCGATACAGTTGTTGATGCAACCTGTGGAAACGGCAACGATACAGTTTTTTTGGCCGGTTTGGCAGGTGAAACGGGAAAGGTTTACAGCTTTGATATACAGGACAAGGCAATCCGGAAAACAACCGAGAAGCTAAACCATCTTGGTTTTAAAGACAGGGTGGAAGTTATAAAAGACGGGCATCAAAATATGGACCGGTATGTTAAAGGTTCTGTTAAGGCCGTAATGTTTAACCTTGGTTATTTACCCGGTGGAGATCATAATATCGGGACAAGAGCTGAAACAACAATAGAAGCTATTGGTAAAGCTATGGACATCACTGTGGCTGGGGGAATAATTACTATTGTCATTTATTATGGAGGAGACAGCGGGTTTGAAGAGAAGAACAGGGTTCTTGAATTTCTGCATGGCATCGACCAGAAGGAGTTTATAGTTATGAGGACGGATTTTATAAACCAGTCAAATTGTCCTCCCATACTTGTTTGTATTGAAAAACTGTCGTAGAATAAGGATATATAAGAGGGTGCGTATGATGCACCCTTTTGTAATTTTATTTTCTTTTTTGTTTTTACAGAGCCTCTGATGCAAAAATTGCAAATACTATAATAAATATAGTGAGGATAGATATTGTATAAACAGTGTATTTTAATCTTTTAAATACTTTCCATTCGTGGGCTATATGGTTTTTTTGGACTTTCAGGTATTCAATCAGCTCATTTAGCAAAACATTATTTTCTTCGTCAATATCAAGGATCTGTACTCCGTAATTATAGCCCTTGTTTTTAACACTCTGCTTACGCACTATCCTGCCTTTAAAACTAAGAGTTATACTTGGAGATATGAAAACATCAATATTTACCTTTGAATCAGCATCAAAGGAGGAATCCGAGTAGACCAGCCCTCCTCCAAGACTTATGTCCGACAGTATGGAAGCAAACTCGCTGCCGCTGTTGTCTTTTAGCCTGCAGGAATAACTTACATGAAAACGTTCAAACTTTCTCTGGTTTGCAAAGTTCATGATTTTGTCAATTTGGACAGTTATGGCCTGCTTTCTTATAGATATAACCTTTCTTGTTATACTGCCTGAAAACAGGGTTTCGTTGTCTTCGCCAAGGGATTTGATAAGAATTTTGCATCCTTCTTTAAGATAATTTTTGAAGTACTTGGCAGACAGAAATATTTCGGCTATATTCTTATCAAGGTTAATATAAGTAATGATGCCGTGAACCCATTTATCATCGCCATCAATGGATACTTTACAAAATATGGTTGAAGTATTATGTTCAGGTGTATTCTTTGCCAAATAAATCACCCTGCCTTCTATTTCTAATATTCTTCATTATATAAGTAATCGGCTAATTTATAAGAAATCTAGATAGAAATTTATTCAACACTACAATTTTCAAGTTAGTTTATCTGCTTTTACAGTTCGATCTCAATATAATACAATCCTTATAATATAATCCTTATAATATAATCCTTAAAGTCTGTTGTAAAGCTTGTCATTTTTATAACAAACTCTTAAGGAAATTATTGCATTAAGGTCAAAAGTAGGGTATAATTTAGTTTAATTATAACCTGGTAATAATATCATATAATAATTTGTAGCAAAAACTATAAGAAATTAAAACGCTGGGAATAATAAACAAGTTATATTTCAGTGTTATGAGAATTCTATGTATTTATAATAATATATGACAAGAGGTGGGAGATTGATGGATACAATAGACAAGATTAGCCTTCTGCATGAGAAAAAAGCCCGGATAGAGCAGGGTGGAGGAGCTGAAAAGATAGCAAAGCAGCATGAATCCGGAAAAATGACAGCAAGAGAAAGAATCAATGCTTTGTTTGATGAAAACAGTTTTGTTGAAATCGATGCGTTTGTTGAAGCAAGAAGCATTGACTTTGATATGCAAAAGAAAAAGGTTCCCGGAGACGGCGTTGTAACTGGGTATGGTTCGATTAATGGACGTCTTGTATATGTTGCATCACAGGACTTTACCGTTATCGGAGGTTCCTTGGGAGAGATGCATGCAAAAAAGATCACCAAGGTTATGGATATGGCAATGAAAATGGGTGCACCTTTTATAAGCATCAATGACTCCGGCGGTGCAAGAATTGAAGAAGGAATTGATGCTTTAAAGGGGTTTGGAGATATATTCTTCAGAAATACCCTTGCATCAGGTGTAATTCCACAGATTTCAGTAATTATGGGACCTTGTGCCGGTGGAGCGGTATACTCTCCTGCAATTACCGACTTCGTTTTTATGGTTGAAAAGACAAGTCAGATGTTTATAACCGGTCCACAGGTTATTAAGGCAGTAACGGGTGAAGATGTTACCTTTGAAAAGCTTGGCGGGGCTGAAACTCACAACTCCATAAGTGGAGTTTCACACTTTAAAAGCTCTAGCGAGCAGGAGTGTATAGAACAAATCAAGAAGCTTATAAGTTTTCTTCCTGACAATAATCTTTCCGATGTTCCGGTTTATGCAAATAATGATGATGTAAACAGAGTACCTGAGAATCTTAACGAAATCATTCCGGCTGGTTCAAACAAACCTTACGATATGATGGATATAATAACATCAATTGTTGATAATGGGGACTTTCTGGAGATACACAAATATTTTGCACAAAATATAATTGTGGGTTTTGCCAGAATGAACGGCGGCACGGTAGGTATTATAGCAAACCAGCCAAAGTACCTGGCAGGGGTTCTTGATGTTAATTCTTCCGATAAGGCTGCAAGGTTTATTCGCTTCTGTGATTCATTCAATATTCCAATAATAACCCTTACCGATGTACCCGGATACTTACCTGGAGTTGGACAGGAGCACAGCGGTGTTATAAGACACGGTGCAAAGCTTCTCTATGCATTCTCAGAGGCTTCTGTTCCCAAGATCAATATCATAGTAAGAAAAGCTTACGGCGGTGCTTATATAGCTATGAACAGCAAACATCTGGGTGCAGATATGGTATTTGCATGGCCTTCTGCAGAAATTGCAGTTATGGGACCGGACGGTGCGGCCAACATAATTTTCAGAAAAGAAATCGGAGCTGCTGAAGATCCGGTTGAAACAAGAAACAGACTTATTGAAGAATACAGAGAAAAGTTTTCAAACCCATATATCGCTGCTTCAAGAGGTTATGTTGATGATGTTATCGAGCCTGCATCAACAAGAATGAGAGTAATAAGCGCACTGGAAATGCTTGCTAGTAAGAGGGAAAGCAGACCTTCCAAAAAGCACGGTAATATTCCTTTATAATATAAACGTTTTAAATTAGGAGGATTTTATGAAAGATCGGATTGATGATGAAATAATTCTGGCTATATCTGCAGCAATTGCGTCAATGGAAACAAAGCCAGGATACAAGCTTGTAGTTAAGTCTTTTAGAAGAATACCTCAGACATCTCCGGTTTGGGCAACAACCGGCAGAATTGAAAGTATGGGAAAAAACATTTAACAATTTGATTTATAAGGAGGATTAACCATGAAAAAGTTTTTAATAAAAGTTAACGGAAATCAATATGAAGTTGAAGTTGAAGAGATGAGAGATGGAGCTGCGGCAGCGGAACCTGCAGTTGCATTTGCTGCGCCAAGTGCACAGGCAGCACCGGCCCCTAAGGCAGCACCAGCGCCTGCAGCAAAGGCGGATACTGCAGTACCTCAAGGAGCAGCTACAATAACTGCCCCAATGCCCGGAACCATTCTTAGTGTAAACGTTAACTCCGGAGACACTGTAAAGAAGGGTCAAGTTCTTTTAATACTTGAAGCAATGAAGATGGAAAATGAGATAATGGCTCCACAGGACGGAACAATTGCTTCAGTGAATGTATCCAGGGGCGGATCGGTAAATGCTGGAGATATACTTATTTCAATGAAATAGTTATAATTAAGTTGTATAATTGAAAATATGATAATTACTTTCTAATATACTTTGGAGAGAATATAAAGGGGAGGTAAAGGTAAGTGGCTAAGGTGAAAATAACTGAAACCGTGCTAAGGGATGCCCATCAATCTCTTATTGCTACAAGAATGACAATTGATGAGATGATACCAATATTGGAAAAGCTTGATGATATAGGATACAGTTCACTGGAAGCCTGGGGTGGAGCAACTTTTGATGCTTGTCTTAGATTCTTGAATGAAGATCCATGGGAAAGATTAAGAACAATAAGAAAACATGTTAAGAAAACAAAGCTTCAAATGCTTTTAAGAGGACAAAACCTTTTAGGATACAAGCATTATGCCGATGATGTAGTGGAGTATTTTGTTCAAAAGGCTGTTGCTAACGGAATGGATATTATAAGAATTTTTGATGCCTTGAACGACTCTAGAAACATTGAAACAGCTATCAAGGCATGCAAAAAGGAAGGCGGGCACGCTCAGGGAACCGTTTGTTACACAATAAGCCCTGTTCACAGCCTTGAACTTTTTGTAAAGGATGCAAAGCAGCTTGTTGAAATGGGAGCTGACTCCATCTGTATAAAGGATATGGCAGGACTTCTGATTCCTTATTCTGCTTATGAGCTAATAAAGGCCCTGAAAGAGAATGTCAAGGTTCCTATTCAGCTTCACACACACTATACAAGTGGTGTTGCTTCAATGACATACCTTAAGGCCATTGAAGCTGGCTGTGATATAGTTGACTGCGCAATTTCTCCTATGTCCATGGGAACTTCACAGCCTCCTACAGAGCCTCTTGTTGCAACCTTGAAGGATACGCCTTATGATACAGGCCTTGACCTGGCGAAATTAAACGAAATTGCAGACTATTTTAGACCCTTAAAAGAAAAGTATATATCAAGCGGACTTCTTGATGTAAAGGTTATGGGAGTAGATGTAAACGCCCTTATATACCAGGTACCGGGTGGAATGCTTTCAAACCTTGTCTCACAGTTAAAGCAGTCAAATGCTGTTGATAAGTATGAAGAAGTGTTGAAGGAAGTACCAAGAGTAAGAGAAGACTTCGGATTCCCGCCTCTTGTTACACCAACTAGCCAGATCGTAGGTACACAGGCTGTTTTAAATATTGTAACAGGTGAGAGGTACAAGATGGTACCAAAGGAGTCTAAGGCTGTGGTAAAGGGTGAATACGGCAAGACACCTGCACCTGTCAACGCAGAAATTCAAAAGAAAATATTAAAAGATGAGAAGCCTATTACATGCAGGCCTGCAGATCTTATAGAACCTGAACTCGAGAAAATAAAGAATGAAATGAAGGAGTATTTGGAGCAGGACGAAGATATTCTTTCATATGCGTTGTTCCCACAGGTGGCAGAAAAGTTCTTCCAGTTCAGGAAGGCACAGAAGTACAAGATAGATCCCGATATGGTTGATTATGATAACAAGGTTCATCCAGTATAGAAATTTTAAAAAACATTATTCGGGGCATCCTTTGAGGGTGCTCTGTTTAGTGTGGCTTAAGGTATTATTGCCTCTGCCCAGGCATTCACTATGAAGATATACAAAATGCTCTTTATTGCTTACAAAGCTCAAGGTCTTGATTTTACTGCCTTTTTTTATATGCTTTCCACACTTTAGACAGAATATATGAGAATAGTTCATTATATCATCATGTACCTTTGGGGTTATTCCCTCATACGTGGACCAGCTTTTCCACCCTGTCTTGCAGTATTGGATTCTCTCTTCATAGTCTGCAAAGACCCAGCGCAGCAGCTTGTGAAAATGAAATGGATATTTTGTATATTTTATATAGGGCTCAGGTACACCAAGTCTTATAGCGTAAAGAACGAAGTTTTGCTCAATGATTTCCTGGAGGCGGCCGCTGATTTGAGTTCTGTACCAGCAAAATCCCTTATCATCAAGCCATTTCCTGAGCTTTTCAAACATATACCCGCGGCAAATTTCAATGGTTTCGTTCTTATGTACGTTAAGAGCTTTAAAAGCTTGTGAGGTAATATTTACAACTTCGTCAAGGTAGTATTTTTGCTTAAAGTTTTCTTTGTTATAAAGCTCCACCGGTATTATCTCAAAGAAATATTCATTTGTCTCCGGCCGGTAAATGCCTATGCAGGTTCCTCCAACAAAGCTGCCGCTTCCGGCATCATCTATCTGTATCATCTGCGCCACCCTAAAGTAGTATTTGAAAATATTGATAACTCTATTATCTGCGATAAAAAAAAATATAAACTAGTGCTTTTTAACATAGCGGAGTGTATACAAAATACTCCAAAATTATAATTTTAAAATGCATAAACTTGATTTTTATCCTGCAAAAATGTAATATTAATATAGGATGATAGAATGGAGGTAAACAATGGAACTTGATGATAAATTGGAGCTTAAAGCTACGGTAGAAGTAGATTCCAATTTGGAGCTATATAAGGTTATTGATTTTCTTAATAAAAACCTTAAAGACAAAAATCTAATTTTTGGATTATCCAAGAAAGAAAAGAAGATGATAATTTCAATTTATGAAACATAATAATGTTTTTATATAAATCGCTGTATTGTAAATTTGACAGGGTTATGTGAGATCTATGCTTTTAGTTGCAAAGATATCCAAATTCACTAACGATAAGGGGATTAGACATGGAAAACAAAATTCAGGATTTGATAAAAAAAATTCAATCAAGTATGCCGGGATTCAGTAAGGGACAAAAGCTCATAGCAAATTATATTATAAATCATTATGATAAAGCAGCATTTATGACTGCTGCAAGGCTTGGGGACGAAGTAGGGGTCAGTGAATCCACTGTAGTAAGGTTTGCCAACGAGATTGGCTTTGATGGATATCCAAAGCTTCAGAAGGTACTAAGAGAGCTGATAAAAAGCAAACTTACTTCCGTACAGCGAATTGAAGTTTCTTCAAGCAGGATAAATGAAGAAAACATACTAAAAAGTGTGCTTCAGTCAGATATGGAAAAGGTTAAAGTAACGCTGGAAGAGATTGATCAGACAAGCTTTAATAATATTGTTGACAGTATACTTAACGCGAAGATGATTTATATACTGGGGGTAAGAAGTTCTTCAGCTTTGGCAAGCTTTTTAGGATTTTACTTTAACCTTATCTTCGATAATGTAAGGCTGGTTCATACTACCAGTGTTAGTGAAATGTTTGAGCAAATAATTCATGCTGCAGAGGGTGATGTAATACTTGGTATTAGTTTCCCAAGGTACTCAAAAAGAACAATTAATGCAATGAAATTCGGAAAGAGGCAGGGAGCTACTGTCGTAGCAATAACCGACAGTCTTGACTCGCCTTTAGCTGAAAATTCTGATTATATACTTACTGCAAGGAGCGATATGGCATCCTTTGTTGATTCTTTAGTTGCTCCCCTTAGCGTTATAAATGCTTTAATTGTTGCTGTAGGGATGAGAAGAAAGCAGCATGTGTATGATACCTTTGGAAGGCTTGAAAAGATCTGGGATGAATATAATGTATACGAGAAGTATGATAGTTATAATGATGAACTGGAATTAGGAAAGGAAGACTAGAAAAAGTGACAGTATTATATTTGGTCCGTCATGGAGAAACCGACTGGAACAAGGAGAACCGGTGCCAGGGATGTATTGATATAGAGCTTAATGATGATGGGATTATTCAAGCACAGGCGGCTGCTAAAAGGCTGTCCGGTGAGAAAATTGATAAAATATATTCAAGTACTTTAAAAAGGGCAGGTAAAACGGCAGAGATTATAAATAACATCCTTCATGTTGAGTTGGTCAAAAATGAGTCTCTCAATGAAATAAATTTTGGAGAATGGGAAGGTTTAACCTTCGAGGAAATGAGAAACAGATCGGATTACAAATATAATAAATGGAGTCAGGAACCTCATCTGGTCAGTTTTCCCGGTGAGGGCAGCTTAAAAAATGTATTTGATAGAGCAATGCGATATGTTAATCAAATAATTGATGAGAATACGGGGAAAAATATACTTATAGTTTCACATGGCGGTGTATTAAAATTAATTATTTTGGGAGTTCTGGGCATAGGTCTTGAAGCATACAGCAAGTTTTATATTACCAATGCCTCACTAAGTATAGTTGTTGTTGAAGAGAAAAGGGCATATTTGAGAACTCTTAATGACACCTGCCATATAAAGCCCAAGTCTATGCCTATATTTTAATATTACAATGGAGACTTTTAAGATGCAGAAGAAAGTGGTTGTTATTGGAGGAGGACCTGCCGGGATAATGGCGGCAGGAAAGGCCTCGGAACGAGGACATGAAGTTTTGCTTTTAGAAAAGAACGACAGGATAGGAAAGAAGATATTGATATCAGGTAAAGGTAGATGCAATATAACTAATGATACGGATATTGAGGGTCTTATTGAGAATGTTCCTGGAAACGGGAATTTTTTATATTCTGCCTTTTATACCTTTTCAAATTATGATCTGGTTAATTTTCTAAAAGAATACGGTCTTGAAACCAAGGTGGAAAGAGGTGGCAGGGTCTTTCCTGTCTCTGACAGGGCAAAAGATGTTGTTGATACACTGTCAAAATTTCTTCAGAAGACCAAGGTAAAGGTGGTTTTAAACGCCTCTGCAGATAAGATAAAGACAGAAGATAACAAGGTAAGGGGCATTGTGCTAAAAGACGGCCGGGAAATAACCTGTGACTCCCTTGTACTGGCCACCGGTGGAGCATCTTACCCAGGTACAGGCTCAACGGGCGAGGGGTATTTTATGGCTAAAAAGCTGGGCCATTCCATTATTGAATTAAAGCCATCCCTTGTACCTTTGGTTACAGAAGAAGAATGGGTCACAGAACTCCAGGGTCTATCACTAAAGAATATTTCCATAACCCTGGTTAATAAAACAGGAAAAAAAATATATACTGATTTCGGCGAAATGCTTTTTACTCATTTTGGAGTATCGGGACCTGTTATTTTAAGTGCCAGCAGGCATATCCTTGATTATGATTATAAGGGTGTAAAGCTGGTCATTGACTTAAAACCGGCACTAACGGAGGAAAAACTTGATGAAAGAATACAGAGGGATTTTGAGAAGTATTCCAGAAAGCAATTTAAAAATGCATTAGACGACCTTCTTCCTCAAAAAATGATACCTGTAATAATAAAGCTCTCCAATATTGAACCGGAAAAGTTTGTGAATCAGATAAAAAAGGAAGAGCGCAAAGGTCTTGTGAAGCTTCTTAAAAATTTCACACTTGCAATAAAAGGCTCAAGGTCCATTAAGGAGGCAATTGTAACTGCAGGGGGTATATCCACAGATGAGATAAATCCTTCTACTATGGAGTCGAAATTAATAAATGGACTTTACTTTGCAGGTGAGATTATTGATGTAGATGCCTATACCGGAGGTTTTAACCTTACTATTGCCTTTTCAACAGGCTACCTGGCGGGAATGAACTGCTAGTGTTTTTTAACATAACAAATTTCTAGTCTTTCATAATGTTAAAAGTGCACTTCCTATTAAATTTATATATGGTTAAAAGTGTATTTTTTAAAAGGTTTGAGCATATTATTCTATAGTGAAATCTATATAATGTATGCGGAGTGATAAAATTATGAAAGTTTTAATATTCAAGGCTGGAAAAAAAGAAAAAAAGCATGTAAGAAAAGAAAAGAACCCCAGGTTTGGCTTTGAGAGAGTTTTGTTTTTTTCATTTGTATGCATATTTCTTACTTTGATTGCTGTTCAGACTGCTATGATGAATCCTTCGGTAAGAACTTTCCTGGTAGATGACAGCGGACTTGAGGGAAGTCCACTAAGCCTTGAGGAATACCTCTATAGCGAAGGTGAGATTTCATTAGCATTATGTGAGGGTGACTACAATGAAGACCTGAAAGTACTGGTGAATGGTGATGAAGTTGCCGTGTTTTCAGATAATGTTGTAAACCTCATGGTAAAAGACGGAGACGTAATTGAAGTTGATGGCAGTCTGGCTGGTGAAGCTGAAGTAGAAATAATCTCTGCAAGCGAGAACATTGCAAATGAAAATATCGGTAAAATAGTAAAGGTGAATTCCGATGTAAAAGAGCTTACTAAAATAACAATAGAATAATTTTTATTGTTTTAAATGCTTTATTACAGTATAATATAATAGTGTTATCTTTTATATTATAACATAAGATAAAAAATAACTGTTTTATTTCTACAGTTGTTATGAATTGAGGTAGATATGACTAAAGAGACATCTGGCTTTAGAAATTTTGGTAGCAAAGAAATAGCTTCTGCTGCCATTAAACTTGCTCTTACCACGGACAGGCATGAAGAAAAACAGTGCCAGTCGGATTATCAGAAGCTGGGTATACAAACAGCTGCTGTAGACTATGGCGGAGAGTTTATTACTTCGGTTATGAAAATAGTAGAAAGGGCTGTAGTTTCCTCTAAAAGGGAAGGCGTTATTGTAGACAGCCATGTTGAAGAAGGTGCGGTTGCCGGAGCTACTAGGGAGGCACTATCACAGATAATGGGCAAGGCACTTGGGCTTAATGTAGGTGGCAAAATCGGTATAGCCCGTTACAAAAACCATATCAGTGTAGCAATTTTCTTTGGTATTGGTTTGCTTCACCTAAATGAGGTGTCAATCGGTTTGGGCCACAGGGTAGTCTGATTAATTGAGCTTTAGGAAAGGCAGAACGGTAGAATGGGGGATCATACTTATGGTCAGAGCTATAAGGGGAGCTACAACTGTCATAAATAATGACGCAGACGAAATAATAAGTGAGACTGAAAAGCTCCTAAATGATATTATTGAAAAGAACAGTCTTGGTGAGGATGATATTATAAGCATTATTTTTACTGTTACACAGGATTTAAATGCAGCCTTTCCGGCTGTTGCTGCACGCAAGATAGGGTATACAAACGCAGCACTTATGTGTATGAACGAGATCGATGTTCCGGGAAGCCTTAAGAAGTGTATAAGAATTATGATGCATATTAACACTGATAAAAAAAGGGAAGATATAAAACACATATACCTAAACGGTGCAAAAGTTCTTAGACCTGACCTGGATAACGACTAAACTTTATTACTTGGGAGATTGTTAATGGGTAACAAAACAATAGCAGTTGCAATTGATGGACCTGCAGGTGCCGGTAAAAGCACTATCGCGAAGATTATTTCAAAAAAACTCAAAATTTTATACCTTGATACTGGGGCAATGTACAGAGCAGTGGCCCTAAAGGCTATAAGAGAGAACAAGGATACTAAGGATCGCGAAAAGCTTGCTATGCTTGTCAAAGATATAGATATAAAGGTTGTGTATGAAAATGATGAGCAGCAGATCTTCTTAGATGGTGAAAATGTAAGCGGGCTTATAAGATCACCGGAAGTTTCAATAGGTGCTTCCAATGTTGGAGTAATTCCGGAAGTAAGAGTTAAAATGGTTGAGCTCCAAAGGGAGATTGCTTCCTCTAATAGTGTAGTAATGGACGGAAGAGATATAGGTACATATGTGTTACCGAAAGCTGAACTTAAGATTTTCTTAACCGCTTCGGTTGAGGTAAGAGCAAAAAGAAGATATAACGAACAGCTTTCTAAGGGCATTACAAATATAAGCCTTGAAGATGTAAAGAAAGATATTGAATATAGAGATAAAAATGACAGCAGCAGAGAGTTTGCACCTCTTTCAAAAGCATCTGATGCCGTTGAAATTGATACAACGGATATGACGATAGAGGATGTTGTCAATAAAATTTTGGGGTATGTAAAAAATTATGGGTAAACAAGTTGTTAGAACTATTGCGGCTATTTTCTTTTCTATTTTCTATAGGGTACAAATTAAAGGCAGAGAGCATATTCCCGAAAAAGGTGCTGCAGTACTATGTGCCAATCATATCGGTGAATTGGACATGTTCTTCATTGGGTACAGAATCAAGCGGCTTGTTCGTTATATGGCCAAGGAAGAGCTTTTTAAGATTCCTTTATTAAGTCCCTTTATAAAATGGCTTGGAGCATTTCCAATCAAGAGAGGAAAAGCTGATGTTGAGGCAATCAAAACTGCTTTAAAGCTTCTTCAAGACGGCCATATTGTCGGTATTTTTCCTGAAGGTACAAGAATGAAGAAAAAGACGGGAAAAACAGTAAGAGTCAAGCCTGGAGCGGCACTTTTGGCACAGAAATCGGGTGCGCCCATTCTTCCTGTGGCGGTATCGGGAAAATATAGGCCATTTAGCAAAATAAAAATTGTATTCGGAAAGCCATTTAGTCTTGATTTAGATAAAGATAAGAAATATACTAATAATGAGTTAGTCGAAGTAAGTGAAAATATAATGAAAAATGTGTATTCTCTTCTGGAGGAAAATTAGTTGGAAATAATAGTTGCGAAATCAGCTGGATTCTGCTTTGGAGTAAGCAATGCAGTAAAGATGGTTTATAAACTTTTGGAAGACAGTAAGGATGTAATATACACATACGGCCCGATAATTCATAATCCACAGGTCGTTGATAACCTTGACTCCAAAGGTGTTAGAAAAGTGGAAAATATCGATAAAATAGATTCCAGCGGACATATTGTTATAAGAGCACATGGTGTTACACCAGAAATATATAAAAAGATTAGCGATAAGGGGTTGGTTCTGGAAGATGCTACATGTCCATACGTAAAAAAAATACATAATCTTGTAGAAGAAAAAGTTAAAGAGGGCTACAAGATAATAATTGTAGGTGATAAAGATCATCCTGAAGTTATAGGGATAAATGGCTGGTGTAACAATAATGCATATATTGTTGATAGTGTAGAAGAAGTGCAAAAGCTTGAACAAAGTGATGAAAAGGTTTGTGTGGTGGCACAGACAACAATAACTAAAGAAAAATGGGAAAAAATAAACGAATGTATTAAAGAAAAATTTAAAAGTATTTTAAAATTTGATACAATATGCAGTGCAACCAGCAAAAGGCAAAGCGAAGCGGAAGAAATAGCTAAGAATGTGGATATGATGATTGTAATCGGGGGTACAAACAGTTCAAATACCCAAAAGCTTTATGACATCTGTAAAAAGCATTGTGCTATGACTTTTAAAGTTGAGACTTCCGGTGACTTACCACCGGTAGACATAAAAAAAATTAAAAAAGTAGGTATTTCTGCCGGAGCTTCAACGCCGGACTGGGTAATTGAGGAGGTTATTAAAAAGATGAGTGAATTAAACAATCAGGAAATGGTCGATGTTAAGGAAAAAGAAGGTGAAATGAATTTTGCCGATGCTTTTGAAAGTTCGTTTGTTAGAATACAAACAGGAGATATTGTGAAAGGAAAAGTAATAGGCTTTAACAGCAACGAAGTATTCGTCGACCTGGGCTATAAAGCCGATGGTATAATACCTTTGGAAGAACTGACTGATGAACCTGACTTTCAGATTTCAAAAGAAATCAAAGTAGGTGATGAAATTGAAGTTCTTGTTCAGAAGGTTAATGATGGTGAAGGTAATGTAAAGCTTTCCAAAAAGCAGGTAGATGCTATGAAATCCTGGGATGATATAGTGAAAGCTTTCGAAAACAAGACTCCTGTTAAGGCTATAGTAGTTGATGTTGTTAATGGAGGAATAATTGCAAGTGCAAAAGGTGTTAGAATATTTGTGCCTGCATCGCAGGTAAGCGATAGATTTGTAAAGGAATTAAATGAATTCTTAAAGAAAACCATAAATGTAAGGATTATTGAGTTTAATGAAAAGAAGCGCAAGTTAGTCGGTTCTGCCAGAGTGATTATTGAAGAGGAAAAAGCAGGCCTTGCAGACAATACATGGAATAACATTGAAGTTGGCAACGTTTATACCGGTACAGTGAAGAGTTTGACAGACTTTGGAGCTTTCGTTGATATAGGTGGTGTGGACGGGCTTATTCACATCTCAGAACTATCCTGGTCAAGGGTAAAACACCCGTCACAGGTTTTAAAGGTTGGAGACAGTGTACAGGTAAGTGTTTTGGAATTCGATAAGGCTAAGAAGAAGGTAGCTTTAGGCTACAGGAAAAAAGAAGATAGTCCTTGGTATAAAGCTTCACAGAAGTACAATGTGGGTGATGTGGTAAATGTGAAGGTTCTGCGCTTTGCTCCCTTTGGAGTTTTCGTCGAACTGGAAGAAGGTGTAGACGGGCTTGTTCATATATCCCAGATTTCAAACAAGAGACTTGCAAAGGCTGAAGATGTATTGCAGGCAGGTATGAAGGTAGATGCAAAAATTGTTGAGATGGATATTGAGAACAAGAAAATAAGCCTTAGTATTAAGGAGGTAAATCCTATAGATCCGGTTGCTTCAGAAGAACCAGTTAAAAAAGGTACTTCCGGTGATGCTGGAGAAAAAGCCGATAAGATTGAAGAGACTACAGAGCATAAAGAAGATATGAGTGTTACATTGGGAGATTTAATGGGAAAATAATAACCTCCAGGTAACATTATGAAAGACTGGAAATTTGTAATGTTAAAAAGCACTAGATTATAATTGATTATATTAATAAAATCGGGCACTCTTTTTAGGGATGTCCGATTTTTTACATAAGTTACTATTTTGGTGAAAACATGATAAATTTATATAAGAAATTGAGAAAACACGAGCATATCTAAAATAAATTAAGTAAAGGAAGAAATATAAAAAAAATTACGAAAAAGCTATTGACTTTTAGTATAAACGTGCTACAATAGTTTCTGTTGAAATTCGCTAGATTTCAAATTAAAGAAAGGTTGTTGATATTTTTATAAACTGGAGGAGGAAATGAAATGAATACTTTGGGCCGTCATATTTTGGCAGAGATTTATGGGTGCGATGCTGCCATACTTAATAATCGCAATATGATTGAAAAAATTATGGTTGAATCTGCTCTTGAAGCTGGAGCTGAAGTAAGGGAAGTAGCATTCCATAAATTCAGTCCGCAGGGAGTAAGTGGCGTAGTAGTGATTTCAGAGTCCCATTTAGCAATTCATACATGGCCGGAATTGGGATATGCAGCAGTAGATGTTTTTACATGCGGAGATAAAGTAAATCCATGGGATGCTTGCAATTACTTAACAGAAAAGTTTAACGCCAAGCATATGACTGCAACCGAGGTGAAACGAGGAATTTTCGAAGAACCTGTTAAAGTTGCAAATTTATAGTTAATTATTTATATAGATTTTGTCAAAAGCGTGCAATTGAGAGTGCACGCTTCGTTTATTTGGAGTACAATTGTATTATTCTTTATTTTTAGCTAATACTATGCTAAAATAGTGGTGATTAAGTCTTATTATTTGGGTGGTACCTTATGTCAGAATTTAAAGGAGCAGATATGGAAAGAACTCTTGTTATTTTAAAACCTGACTCTGTAAGGAGAAAATTAGTTGGCGAAATCGTTTCAAGGTTTGAGAAAAAAGGCCTTACAATTACCCATATAAAGATGATGAGTATTGATAAAAAAGTGGCATATGAACATTATGCACATGTAAGAAGTGAACCGATTTTCGAAGATATGATAGACTTTATTACTTCAGGACCGGTTGTTGCAATGATAATTACCGGTGAAAAGGTTATAGAGATGATAAGAAGCATGATAGGCAAGACAAGTTCTTTTGATTCCCTACCTGGTACTATTAGAGGAGATTATGGTTCGCATCGCTTTGAAAATTTAATACATGCATCCGATTCTGTTGGAAGTGCAGAAATAGAAATAAAGAGGTTTTTTCCGGAATTAAGTTAGTATTTACATACCTGGCTTCAAAAGTAAACTGGACAGCAGCTCTTGTAATTATTACCTAAAAGAAATGGAGAAAAGCCCTTATGATAATGGATTATGAAGGCTTTAAAAGAGAAATCTTTAAGTTGACAGGGATAGACCTCGGTTCTTATAAAGAAAAGCAAATGAAAAGAAGACTTGATTCTTTAATAAGCAAAAATAATTTCAACGGTTATGAACCCTATGTTAATGCACTTAAAGTTGACCCGAAATTATATCAAGAGTTTATCAACTACATGACAATTAATGTTTCGGAGTTTTACAGAAACCCTGAGCAGTGGCAGAAACTAAAAAACACTATTCTTCCTTTCCTTTTAGAAAAGAACAAGAGTTTAAAGATCTGGAGTGCTGCCTGCTCTAGCGGAGATGAGCCTTATACTCTTGCCATGATTTTAAATGAATTTATGCCCCTAAAAAGCATAAAGTTAATAGCTACAGACATAGATAAGGAAATTCTCATTAGAGCAAAAAACGGAGTTTATAATGATAAAAGTCTGGTAAATCTCCCTAAGGAATATCTTGATAAATACTTTGTGAGGGACGGCAGCTTTTACTCCATAAGTGAAGAAGTTAAAAACTGCATCGAGTTTAAGCACCACAACCTGTTAGCTGATGAATATCCACAGAACTGCGACTTGATTGTATGTAGAAATGTACTTATTTATTTTACAGAAGAAGCTAAGGTAGAAATTTATAAAAAGTTCAATAAATCGCTAAAAGTTGGAGGAGTTTTATTTGTTGGCAGCACGGAACAGATAATACTATACAATAACTACAGTTTTAAACCGATACAAACTTTCTTTTATCAGAAGGAGAAGGATTTATAGAGAAAGTTAAGAGAAAAAGTAGTGGAATGGAGATTAGCATGATTAAAAGAATAATGGCATGGATTCTATTAGCAGGTTTTGTATTTCTACTGCTGAACATAACCCTGCTGAAAATTCAATGGGGTATCAGTTTGGCTTTATATGCAGTGATAGCAGTTTTGTATTTCTTGTTCTTTGTAGTTAAAAAACAGTAGACAGGCAAAAGTATAAAAAACCATTTCCAGTTAATACTATATTACTGGAGGTGGTTTTTATAGTAGTAGCAGTTCAAAGTGGATTGGACAGCATAAAGAAAGGTTTAAAGGAAAGAGGTTTTGATGTAGTGGAACTGGAAAGCTACGGTTATCCTATAGACGCCATTGTCTACGAAGGGAACTCTTTTCAGATTTCTCATGTATCAAGTAACAATATGCCGGAGATGACCATGGGTAAAAGGGTTAACTATGGTGTATTCATTGTTAATTCACTGGGTAAAAGTATAGATGAAATAGAAGATATGTTAAGAACAAGGTATTATAGTCCTCTTTTTTAGAGATAGCAAACTTAGAGATAAACATATGATTCACTTAAGCCTAATTGATTCAAATGGCTTGCTCATCTTGTTTATCTACTTTTACAGTTGGATCTCTTTAGATATGGTAAACTTTGAGCACAAAATTATTGACAAACATTTCACTAAGTGCTAATCTTATGATGTGAATACCGAGTAATACACTTGGAATTGGGGGACTATAGCTAATGAAGTTATCAACTAAAGGCAGATATGGAGTTAAAGCCATGCTTGACCTGGCACTTCACAATGAAGAAGGACCTGTTGCTTTAAAAAGTATTGCAGAAAGACAGGATATTTCGGAAAACTATTTGGAGCAGCTGTTCGCTACACTGCGCAAAGCGGGGCATGTTAAGAGCATAAGAGGTGCCCAGGGAGGCTACATACTGGCGCAAGACCCTGAAATGGTTACAATCGGTTCAATTCTTAGGACGCTGGAGGGTTCGTTGGCACCTGTCGAATGCGTAGTTGAAGAGGACCCGTTAAAGTGTGCAAGAGAAGAAGGCTGTGTTACAAAGATCATATGGCAAAGAATAAGGGATAAGGTTAATGAGGTTGTAGATTCCATTACACTGGCTGATTTGATTGAGGAATATAGAAAACTAAGCAACAATGATGGTTACATATTCCATATTTAACACGAATTAGCCATATATAAATCCTACAAAATTAGTATATTTTAATGTTTTGATAAAGCTGTTTAGGGAATAAATAAGAGTAAATTATTATACATTTTATTAAGTAAGGAGTACGGGATATGAATGACAAACTAATATACCTGGATCACGCTGCTACAACACCTGTTAGTCCGGAAGTTCTTGAAGCAATGCTTCCTTATTTTACTGAAAAGTTTGGAAATGCTTCATCAATATATTCTATCGGAAGAGAAAGTAAAAAAGCTATTGAGGAAGCAAGGGAAAAGGTTGCAAAAGCCATAGGTGCTCAAGCAAGGGAAATATTTTTTACGGGTTCCGGAACAGAGGCAGACAATTGGGCGATAAAGGGTGTGGCCTATGCCAATAGAAGTAAAGGAAATCATATAATAACTACAAATATAGAGCATCATGCTGTTTTGCATACCTGTCAATATTTAGAGAGTGACGGATTTGAGGTGACATATCTGCCAGTGGACGAGAACGGTCTTGTTTCACCCCAGCAGATACTGGAAGCGATAAAACCAAATACCATACTAATTACTATAATGTTTGCAAACAATGAAATTGGCACAATACAGCCTATTGGAGAGATAGGCAAGATAGCAAGAGAAAAGGGCATATATTTTCACACTGATGCTGTACAAGCAGTTGGAAATGTTCATATAAATGTAGTTGATCTCAGTGTAGACCTTCTATCGCTGTCATCACATAAGTTTTATGGACCTAAAGGTGTTGGAGCCTTATATGTCAGAAAGGGAGTCAAGGTGACATCATTTTTGCATGGAGGAGCCCAGGAAAGAGGCAGAAGGGCAAGTACTGAAAATATTGCAGGTATAGTAGGATTGGGAAAAGCTGTAGAGCATGCTTCACAAAATATTGACGAGCACAACAAAAAACTGGTAGACTTAAGGGATAGAACAATCGAAGAGGTTATGAAAAAGATACCTTTTGTTAAGCTTAACGGTGACAGGAGTAAAAGGCTTCCTGGAAACGTTAATTTTTCATTTGAGTTTATAGAGGGTGAATCATTGTTATTAATGCTTGATATGAAGGGTATAGCTGCTTCCAGTGGATCTGCTTGTACATCAGGTTCGCTGGACCCTTCACACGTACTTCTGGCAATAGGTCTTCCTCATGAGATTGCCCACGGGTCACTTAGGATAACCTTTGGAGTGGAGAATACTCACGAGGACATAGATTACCTTATGGAAGTATTACCTATGATTGTTGAGAGACTAAGGGAAATGTCTCCTTTATATGAAAAAGTGAAAAGAGGGAAACAATATGTATAGTGAAAAAGTCATGGATCATTTTATGAATCCTAGAAATGTAGGGGAAATTGAAAACGCTGATGGTGTGGGTCAGGTTGGCAACGCCAAATGCGGAGATATCATGAAAATGTATCTTAAAATTGAGAATAATAAAATTGTTGATGCCAAGTTTAAGACCTTTGGATGTGGAGCTGCTGTTGCTACAAGCAGTATGGCCACAGAGCTTGTTGTTGGAAAAACGGTGGAAGAAGCCCTTGCCATAACCAACAAAGCTGTTGCTGAGGCATTGGACGGCCTGCCGCCGGCCAAGATGCACTGTTCGAATCTTGCAGAGGAAGCAATTAGGGCTGCTATAGAAGATTATATGAGAAAGAATGGGCTTCTTAATGACGAAGATGATTGTTCAGCATGCGGAAGAAGATGTGATGATTTACATCATCATGGGGAAGAAGATGAAGACTAATGTCTTTCGTTAAAAATCAAAAAAATTTAAGGGATGGCACGATATACAAATGAGTAAAAAGGTAATGATAGGAATGAGCGGCGGCGTTGACAGTTCTGTAGCGGCCGCTATACTTTTGGAAAAGGGATATGAAGTAATAGGCGTAACAATGAAGATATGGCCTGAAATGAATGAAGACCTTAAGACGACTGAAGGCGGATGCTGTTCTCTTTCAGCTGTTGATGATGCAAGAAGAGTGGCCAACAAGCTTGGGATACCTTATTACGTTATGAACTTTAAAGACATATTTGAAGAAAAGGTAATAAGCTACTTTAAGGATGAGTACTTAAAAGGCAAAACACCTAACCCGTGTATTGCATGCAACAGACATGTGAAATTTGAAGCCATGCTTAATAAAGCCGTGTCAATGGGCATTGACTATGTAGCTACCGGCCATTATGCAATTATCACCTATGATGATAATAAAAAAAGATTCTTACTTAAGAAATCGGTTACCCAAAAGAAGGACCAGACATATGCCCTGTATAATCTGACCCAGGACCAGCTCTCTAAGATTCTTATGCCTATTGGTGAATATACCAAGGACGAGGTAAGGGAGAAGGCAAAAGAACTTGGGCTTAGCGTTGCGACAAAACCCGACAGCCAGGAGATATGTTTTGTGGAAGATAATGATTACGGCAGGTTTATTGAAGAAAATACCGATGCGCAAATAAGACCCGGAAACTTTGTTGATACCAGAGGGAATATTCTTGGAAGACACAGGGGAATAATTCATTATACTGTAGGACAAAGGAAGGGGCTTGGTATTGCCCTTGGAAAGCCCATGTATGTTGTACGGCTTGATGTAGAAAACAACAACGTTGTGTTGGGTGAAGATACGGAGGTTTTTTCAGAGGAACTAATTGCCGATGACCTAAACTTTATTTCAATAGATAAATTGACACAGCCTCTAAAAGTTAAGGCAAAGATCAGGTATTCCGCCAAGGAAGCCGACGCTACCATATACCCTTTGGAAGACGGCAGGGCAAAGGTAGTATTTGATACTCCGCAGCGGGCCATAACTCCAGGACAATCTGTTGTGTTTTATGATGAGGATATTGTTGTAGGCGGAGGAATTATACAGTAAAGGTATTGTAAATGAAAATATTATATGTTAAAATACTTTAAAAAGTAAAAGACTATGAAGGAGATAAGATTACGTATCTTACAGTAGTCATCCGTGGTTACAATCAGAGAATAGTTCGGCTGGTGAAAGAACTATAGCACATGGATGGACGAATTACCCTCCGGAGTTTCGCACTGAAAAATATGTAGGTGATGACGGGTGCCGACCGTTATAACGGCAGATGGTTAATAAGGTGTATCATACTCTTTGATACACGAAATAAGGTGGTACCACGGGAGCTTTCTCGTCCTTAAGATGGATGTGAAGGCCTTTTTTATTGCATATACCGGTATTATTTATAGGAGGTAGTTTATTTATGTCTAGTGTATTTGAGACCTTGAAGGAGAGAGGATTTATTGCACAAATTACTCATGAAGAACCTGTAAAACAGCTGTTGGAGAATCAAAGCGTTACTTTTTATATTGGCTTTGACCCAACGGCAGACAGCCTGCATGTTGGTCATTTCCTGCAAATGGTGGTTATGGCTCACATGCAAAGAGCAGGTCACAGACCTATCGCTATTGTTGGAGGCGGAACTGCTATGGTTGGTGATCCTACAGGAAAAACCGACATGAGAAAAATGATGACCAGAGAAGAAATACAACATAATGCAAATAATTTTAAAAAGCAGCTTTCCAATTTTATTGATTTTGGAGAGGGAAAAGCTTTAATGCTTGATAATGCAGATTGGCTGCTGGATTTAAATTATGTCAAATTCCTGCGTGAGATAGGTGTACATTTTTCTGTAAACAGGATGCTTACGGCAGAATGCTTTAAATCAAGGCTGGAAAAGGGGCTTTCATTCATTGAGTTTAACTACATGCTTATGCAAAGTTTTGACTTCCTGAAGCTGTATCAGGATCAGGGATGTGTGCTGCAGCTGGGCGGCGATGACCAGTGGTCCAATATTTTAGGAGGAATAGAGCTTATTAGAAGAGTAGAAGGAAAAGAGGCATATGGTATGACCTTTACACTTCTAACTACCAGTGAAGGAAAGAAAATGGGCAAAACTGAAAAGGGTGCTCTTTGGCTTGACCCCAACAAGACACCGCCATATGAGTTTTACCAGTACTGGAGAAATATACATGATGCTGATGTCATTAAATGCTTAAAACTTCTTACTTTCCTGCCTATGGAGGAAATTAACGAGCTTGCAAAGCTAAAGGACCAGGAAATAAACAATGCAAAGAAAGTATTGGCTTATGAAGTTACGAAGCTTATTCATGGTGAGGAAGAAGCCATAAAGGCCCAAAAAGCCGCTGAAGCACTTTTTGGAAAGGGTGTCAGTGCTGCAGATATGCCTACTACCGAAATATCCCCTGCTGAAGTTACAGACGGTATTAATATAATGGACCTCCTTATAAAGACAAAACTGATTCCTTCAAAGGGAGAAGGCAGGCGTCTTATAGAGCAGGGCGGTGTGTATGTAAATGACAGCAGGATTGAAAGCTTTGATCATGTCATAAAAACCGAAGATTTTAAGGAAAATGAGTTAATAATCAAAAAAGGGAAAAAAGTATATCATAAGGTTAAATTAGTATAGAACCTGACCATAGACTGTTCTTTGATTATTTAGTCATGACCCATGTCATCGAGTTTAATTCAAATGACATGGGTCATGAAAATTTCATTAGCCAAACCTTATACAATTTTAGAAAACACGGGTTTTCTATTTTCAAAATATGCTGTGTATTCAAAACCTGCCTTTAGTAACAATTCCTTTAAATAGTCAAATTTATAGCCTATATATTCCGGAGTGTGTGCGTCCGAGCTTGTACATATTATCTCTCCATTAAGCTCCTTAAAGCGTTTTATAATCTCATAGTCGGGCATTGGGGATTCAAGCTTGTATCTAAACCCGGATGTGTTTACCTCCAAGCCTTTTCCG
Source organism: Bacillota bacterium (assembly GCA_049325575.1). GTDB lineage: Bacteria > Bacillota > Clostridia > Acetivibrionales > Acetivibrionaceae > JBMOLK01. The sequence goes on from JBMOLK010000323.1 coordinate 26,386, forward strand.
TTTGATATTAGCTTGTTTAATATGGCGTCAATATAGTCACTAAAGTCATTATATTTTATTGTCTTGTTGTCATAACATCCATACCTCCTTATAAGATCAACATGACCTAGAACATCAAAGTTATCAAACAAGGATATACCGTTATGAACTGCTTCAAGGTATCTTGAGTATGCTTCATACTGAGATTTGCCTCTGCAGAAGTCGCCGTTATGAAGGTCTAGCTTGTCTACTACATGAACAGAAGCGATTACAAAGTCAAAATCATATTTATTAATAACCTCAAGGGACTCATCAACCACATGTGGTTGTACACCTACTTCGATACCCTTTAGTACTTTTATTTTGCTGTTGTAAACATGTTTTAACCGGTCCATATATTGAGAGTATTTTTCAAAATCAATAAGAAACACATCATCATAATCAGGGTAGTCATAGTCTAGATGATCAGTAAATGCCAATCCTTTAAGACCAATATCTATTGCAGTATTTAAGGCGGTTTCTCCATCCATATTGCTGTCTCCGGAAAAACTGCTGTGAACATGACAGTCGTACATTTTTACCTCCAAATATTTTCATTCATAATGTAATAAATTTTATTTTCATATTTTATTTATAAAGTAAAGACAGCAAATAGTCAAGGCAGCTGTTTATTATTTGACATAGGGATAACAAACTGTAAAGATAAACATATAATTCGCTCCGCTAATTTGATACAAATGGCGGACTCATTAAGTTTATCTACTTTTACAGTTCCATCTCTATAATTAAATAGTCCTAATAAAATAAGACCAAAAGACTATTCTAAAACTCTTGCATATGCATAAAAAATCAGATAAAATATTATTAGAGTAACAGTGTTATTCTGTCCAAATTTAAAAAAGCTCTTGGTAATTTTTTTCTGATGGCTCTTCTAAAATATTTTTTTGAAAAGGGTTCAGTGTCGATATCCTATAGTGTTCTTAATAAAATGCTTTACTATATTCTTAGGGTGCAGTGGCTTTATCAAAACTAATAATTATATGTATAAAACTTTGCCTGAAGTTTACATAAAATAATGTTCGGAACATGTAGTTTATAAGTACTTGGAACATGCAGTCCTTTATCATTGTATCTCATTTAGGAGGATTCTCTATGAGAAAAAAGGTTTCTGAAGTATGTACAGATTATAAATTACTTATAGTAGATGATGAAGAAGGTATTATCAATTCAATGAGAGTCATGTTAACCCGCAGCGGTTATTATTGTGTCGGTATTTCAAACCCTTTGGAGGCTATAGAGAGACTTAAGGTAGAAAGCTTTGACATGCTTATTCTGGACTACATTATGTCGCCCATTCATGGTGATGAAGTTGTCGCCAAGATCAGGGAGTTTAATAAGGATATCTACATATTGCTGCTTACAGGTCATAAGGATTTGGCACCGCCTCTTGAGACAATCAAAGCTCTTGATATTCAGGGGTATTGTGAAAAGGGTGACCGTTTTGACCAGTTGCTTTTGTTAATAGAATCAGGAATTAAGTCCATTTCTCAAATGCGCACAATCAGGCAGTTTAAGGATGGTTTAAACAGAATACTCCAGGCTGTACCCAAGATTTATCAGCTGCAGCCAATAGGTACTATTCTTGAAGAAATACTGGAAGGAATATTGCCCTTGGTAAACAGTAAAGATGCGTTCATTCTTGTGGATGATTGCAACAGTGCCCGGGGTGAGATCATATTCAGGGGTGTAGGTGAATATAATATGCCTGTTGAGTCTCTTGTATCAATGCTAAGCCCGGAACTTATGGAACAGATTGGATGTTCAAGAGAAAATAAAGAAATTATCAGGTTGGATCACGGAATAATACTTCCGCTGCTTAATGAAACAAGCAAGTCTATAGGAGTAATATATATTGAAAGCAACAATTTTCAAGAAGGTATGAAACTTCTTGAGATTTATTCCACGCAGGCTGCATCTTCAATTAACAATGCTTTTTTACACTCACTTATCAATATGAAGAAGGAAGAACTTGATAGAACCTATCAGGAATTAAAAAACAGATACATGGACACTATAGAGGTCTTAAGACTAACTGTAGATGCGAAGGATATCTACACGAGAGGGCATTCAGACCGTGTATCATACTACGCAGCAAAACTAGGAGAAGCATTTCATCTGTCATCAGAGCAAATTGAGCTTCTAAAAGTAGGCGGCATATTCCATGATATCGGTAAAATTGGTACTGCTGACGATATACTTTTTAAGACGGACAAGCTTGACTATAATGAATATGAAGAAATAAAGAAACACCCTTTAAAGGGTGCATATATTCTTTCGGCAATTTCAATGTTTAAGGATGTAGTTCCGCTGGTAAAATACCATCATGAAAGAATCGATGGAAAAGGATACCCGGAAGGATTAAAAGGTGATGAAATACCTTTTCTGGCAAGGATATTGACTGTTGCAGATGCTTTTGATGCCATGACTTCCGACAGAAAATACAGATCAAAATTAAACCTTGATGAAGCAATAAGCCAGTTCAAAATATATTCCGGAACTCAGTTTGACCCTATAGTAGTAAATAAACTTCTGGAGATTTTGGAAAACTATGATATGATGCTAAAGGATCTATCAGAAACTTTTACATAGATAGTTTTATCATACCCGTCGAATTACAGAATTTTTATTGGCAAACTGACAAAACCAATAAAAATGGCTCTAAGTTCAATGCAGTAAAATTCCAAAGGCCTTAAAAAGGCCTTTTTTCGTAGATACACACCATGTATCATAACTAAAAGTTTCTTATAAAATTATGTTAACATCCTTCTAGTAAGTTGTCGATATACAGTTACACAATATAAAGAAGCGGAGGTCTTGCGCCAATGTTAAAAAACCTTAGCATTAGAAATAAAATATGGCTTACATTATCAATACCGTTACTAATAATTATAATAACCACAATAGTTTTTACTTTAGGGATGAATTCTGTTGTAGGCGGTATGAGAACCACAATTTATGAGCAGGGAATAAAAGCCTTGACCTGATACTAAATGCTGACAGGGATATGTACCAGGCTTTAAACAATATTCAGGAACTAAATACTGTAAGTAAGGAAGACCCAAAATATGAGGAACTGTTAGGGAGCTTCAGGGAAAATGTATCGCAGGTTAACGAGAGAATTGCAAATTCTAAAAATGCTCTGGAAAAAGACCGTGAGTTATGGGACAAATATACACATGCTGAAAGCGGGCATAAAATTTTTGATAATTTTTCATTTATCAGCCAGACCTTTAATAAATGGGTAAAAACTTCAGAGGATATTATAAAATCCGGAAATATTAGCACTATCTATAGTACTGACTATCTTAAGGATTTTAACAGTTCACGCGAGTATATGAACCAGATTGGTGAACTTGTGGGCGTTGCAATTGATAATGAGGTAGAGGCTTCAATTGATGCAAAGAACAGCGCAATTATGACAGCCTTAATTTTAGTTCTCGTTGGATTTATTTCAGCAGCATTCATATCTGTAGTAATAACAGGTACTATCAACAAGTCTTTAAGAAATGCTGTAAACATGATTTCCGAACTTGGAAAAGGACATTTAAATGAAAGAGCAGACGTTAATTCAAAAGATGAAATAGGGCAGATGGTTAAATCAATGAATCAATTTGCAGACCACCTTCAGAAGAATGTGGTTGGCGTAATGAAAAAGATATCTGAAGGTGATTTAAATACCGAAATTCAGATTATCGACAGTAACGATGAAATTGGTCCTTCTTTAAAAAATACAGTAGAGTCATTACAAGGACTAATCAACGAAACAACAAAACTTACTGACGCAGCAGCTAAAGGTCAGCTGGCAGTAAGAGGAAATCTAAACGGCTTAAAAGGAGCATACTCACAGATAGTCAAAGGAATAAACGATACACTAGACGCTGTAATTGAACCTATAAATGAAGCCAAGACCGTACTTGGGAGAATGGCTTCTAATGATTTAACTGTGGAGATGTCCGGAAAATACAATGGAACACTTAATGAATTTGCGGATGATTTAAATGTTGTAAGAACAGGTTTATTAAGCATTCAGGAAAACCTGGTAAAAGCATCAAAAGGTGATACCAGCAAACTTGAAGACATTTTAAAGATCGGTAAAAGATCTGAAAATGATAAATTGACACCTGCTTTGATAGCAGTATATCAGTCGATACAAGGTATTATAGATGAGGTCAATATGCTAACCAGGTCTGCAACAGAGGGGAATCTTGACGTCCGGGGCAGCACTGATAAGTTTGAAGGCGGATACAGGACAATTATAGATGGATTCAATAAAACCATAGATGCTATTGTGGAGCCCATTAAAGAAGCTTCCAGTGTATTAAAGGAAATGGCTGATGGAAATCTGCAGGTAAGTATGAAAGGTAATTATAATGGGGACCATGCGGTTATTAAAAACTCCCTTAATTTGGCATTAGATTCGTTTAATGAAGTATTGGGAGACATTAGATCCTCAGCTGCTCAAGTGGCTTCAGGGGCTCAACAGATGTCAGGCTCAAGCCAGGTATTATCGCAAGGGGCAACAGAGCAGGCAAGTTCAATTGAAGAGATAACAGCATCAATGGAAGAGCTTTCTTCACAGACAAAACAGAATGCAAATAATGCAAGTCAAGCAAACAGTCTGGCAGCTACAGCGAAAGAAAGTGCTATTCACGGCAATATTCAAATGAGGGAAATGCTAAAATCAATGTCGGAAATCAATGATGCCTCATCGAGTATCTCTAAGATTATTAAAGTGATTGATGAGATAGCCTTCCAAACAAATATCCTTGCGTTAAACGCCGCCGTTGAGGCAGCAAGGGCAGGTCAGCATGGAAAAGGCTTTGCTGTTGTTGCAGAGGAAGTAAGAAATCTGGCAGCAAGAAGCGCTGATGCAGCTAAAGAGACAACCACTATGATTGAAAGCTCCATCAAGAAGGTAGAGGATGGTACTAAAATTACAAATGAGACTGCTCAAGCTCTAAATAACATAGTTGAAAGTGTTGCAAAGGCAGCTGATCTTGTTGGTGAAATAGCTACTGCGTCCAACGAACAGGCTTCAGGGATAGCCCAGATAAATCAGTCAATTTTGCAGGTTTCACAGGTTATACAGACAAACTCTGCAACTTCAGAGGAAGCGGCTGCAGCCAGCGAAGAACTTTCCGGGCAGGCAGAACTTTTAAATGAACTGGTTAGAAAATTTAGAATAAATAAGCCTTCAAAAAATAAAGAAAACGTTGGAGGGGTTGACCCTGAGACATTAAAGCTGATTGAGTCCATGAAGGATGATTCAATCAGTATTAATTCAAAGGATATATTGGTATCAAAAAAGAATGAAAAGAAAAACCAAAAGAAAATTTTATTAAATGATAATGAATTTGGCAAGTATTAGTATTCTAAGATTTTCATAATCTATGCTTAATGTCAGGGGGCCATCCTAAAAGGTTTTTAACCTTAAGGAGGCCCCTTGTTTATTGCAGTTGCATTTTATAAAGTCTGAAGTTTTTTATTTTTACTACCTAAGCGGCATAAAGAAAATATATTTTTTTATTTATGGGTATATATATTGTATATAAATCGCTATTTTGCAGATTATGCTGCAATTTTAAAAAGTAAATATTTATTATGGAATTATTTAGATATATAATAAGTATATCCTGGTAGAATGATTTAAGACTAAAACACTATATTTAGGAGGTAAACAACTTATGTCTGAAAACAAAACACAGGGACAGGAGCTTTCGGAAAAACTATCCTACAAGAGTATCAATGCATGGAATAAAATCAGTGATGAAGAAGTACAAAAAACATTTACGTTTTGTGATGAATATAAGGATTTTTTAAACAAATCAAAGACTGAAAGGGAATTTATTCGGGAAACATTAAAAATGATAAAGGGCAAAGGCTTTGTTTCCATAGATGATTTGATAAAGTCAAATACATCTCTTAAACAGGGCATGAAGATCTATAGAGTCAGCAGAAACAAA
>JBMOLK010000324.1:0-31764 GCA_049325575.1 Bacillota bacterium
GTATCTGTTGTGACTTATGTATATGGGCCTTGCAAGTCCGGGGTACTTTTCGTTGAGTTTTTGCTGAAGCTTTATTGCAAGCTTGAGGTTTTCCCTCCAGTTTGGATGCTTCAATCCCGTAGTATCCGTTCCTACAACAAACATTATCTTGGCTGCATCCTTATTGTTGACTTTGGATACAACCCTTAGCTTGCCGTCTTTAATGCCATCTCTGTGAATGTCCAATACAATTTTTATGGAAGGATAACTTTTTAAAATACTTGAAGCAGTATTAAGTGATCTTCCATATGCGCCGATATCTTTAGGGTAGTTATGCATAGTTGCGTTATGAATTACATCTATGTTGTATTTCTTTCTCAAAATCTGTGTAAGCTCTTCACCAACCCTAACCACATTGTACCTTGTATCATTGGTTCTATTGGGTACACCATCTTTTTTGAGCTGGCTTAAATCCCTGATAAAGCTTTCGTTGGTATGGGTATGATAAATCAATACCTTTGGTCCCTTCTTATCAAACTTGAGTTTTAGCGGCTCCTCCATGAGTGTTCCAATATCGATACTATACTTTATCTCATGGCTGTTTATGGCTATCTTATCGTATGTAACAGCATTTTTTTCCGGATCACTCCTTCTTTCGTCCTCCTCCACATTATAGCTGATACTGCTTGCCCTAGGCGTATATACCGGTTTTGGATCTCCTTCTCCTGGATTTGTGGGCTTTGGATTCTCACTGTCAGGGGTATTTATATCTGCAATATAAAAATACGGCTCATTACTCCGGTTATTCTGTGCAACAAGTTTTTTGTAGCTTCCCACATAATAGCTGTAGAAGTACGGCGACTGCGCATTTAAAACAGTTATGGGACTGCTAAGATCAAAATGAAAAAAATCCTTAACAAGGCCTCTGATCTGGCCCGACAGGGACATACTAATGTTGCCGCTGTTATAAATTGTGTCAATTATAGGAAGTGAGTTATTAAGTGTAAACCTGTAGACTTCGACATCTACGCTGCCTATAATCTTCTTGTCCGACTTAGAAAGAATATCCCCTCCAATGGTACCTGCTTTGATTGCGAAAACAGCTGCAATTATAAATAAAACTATCTTTAGTGCAGTTAGAGCTATTAATTTCCCTTTTTTAACTTTGTACTTTTTCATCTTGTCCTCCGTTAATTTCTAAAAGTTTTATAGAGATCGAACTGTAAAAGTAGATAAACTTAATGAGCCCGCCATTTGTATCAAATTAGCAGAGCGAATTATATGTTTATCTTTACAGTTCGTTATCTTTAAGCCTGCTTCATATTCTGGAAAATGTATCTACTTATTAATTGTATTCATTCACTTTTGTTTTATGATAACTCTAAGTATCAACGCTTTGCCAATCTTCAGTTTTTTTTAGGACAAGTATTGATTTTTATCTAAAAAAATTATATAATGGTAATACTAAAATTAACATGTTAAGTAAACAGATTGTTTCTATTAGTTTTCCACTTATTAATTATGCAACTAAATGTTCATCTTCTTATAGTAATGTGTCGATTATTCACAAATGTGGTCGTTATCTTTTAATTTTGAGTCAATCGTTATAAAATTTAAAATGTCTGCTGTAAATTTTACTTTCTGTAATAAATCCACGTAATTTATCTTCAGAAGTCATTCAATACACCAATAAAAGGAGGAAGACACATGTATAGCTTTAAGTCGTTAATTTGCTACAATTGTAAATCCGTCATTCTCAACCTGCCCGAAGTCGAGATTTCCAAGTTAAATGGACTAAATTTTCAGTGCGAATGCTGCGGACACCAGAACCTGCTTGATAAATTTGAGTTCTTAAAGAGTACTGACAGCAATGATCCGCACCTTAATATTTTAAGTATAGACAGTTTGGTTTTCTGACAAGCTGAGTCCTATTTTTACCATAATGTGTAAAGTAAGACCCAGCATACCAACAGAAAACTTCTTATATTCGATTTACAGCCAATAAATTTGAATACAATTCACTACTTTACATAAAAAACTACTTTGGGTAACCAAAGTAGTTTTTAAATTAAGCTTTTCTATTGTAAAATTGTCTGTCTTCTATACCGGAGTCTTGATTTTTTCATCTCCGCCTTCATAAATATATGAATCTTCTGTTTCTTCGAAATCTGTTTCTTCCTTGTAAAAATTCTTAAACGCCACGGACAGCATAAGCTTTATCCTGTTAAGCTGGTTTACTTCGCTGGCACCCGGGTCGTAATCCACAGCAGTAATGTTGGCATCAGGATACCTTCTCTTTAGCTCTTTTATCATTCCTTTTCCCGTTACATGATTGGGCAAGCAGGCAAAGGGCTGCATACAAACTATATTGTGAGCTCCAGTATGAATAAGCTCCAGCATTTCTGCTGTCAGGAACCACCCTTCCCCGGTCTGGTTTCCTAAGGACAAAATCTCTGATGCAAGGCCTGCCAGCTGGTATATTGAACAAGGAGCATGGAATCTTTCGCTCATCTCAAGTGCTTTTCTCATATGCTTCCTGTAGTACTCAATACCCGAAATAGCAGCGTTTTTTATTATTGCATTGATCTTTCTGCCTGCCAGATGAGAGTATTTAAAATTGCCGTCAAAGGCACAGTAAAGCACAAAATCAGTTAGATCCGGCATTACCGCCTCTGCTCCCTCCCGCTCTATTATATCCACAATATTGTTGTTAGCCGTAGGATGGAACTTTACAAGTATCTCACCTACCAAGCCCACTTTCGGTTTTTCTACGTTATATATTTTTAAGTTATCAAATTCTTCCACAATCTTGTATATATTATCCTTAAACTCTTTGTGTCTTCCGCTTCTGACAGACTCTTTGCACTTCTCAACCCAGGTATTGTATAAAAGATTTGCAGAACCCTTTATCCTCTCATAGGGCCTTACCCTGTACAATACTCTCATAAGCAGGTCACCGTAGACAAGAGCCATTAAAGACTTGTTGATAAGCCCGGGTGTAATCTTAAACCCTGGATTTTTCTCGAGACCTGCAAAGTTTAATGATATCACCGGTATGTGAGAAAGCCCGGCATCTTTTAATGCTTTCCTTATAAATCCTATATAGTTTGTGGCCCTGCATCCCCCGGCTGTCTGTGAAATCATCACAGAGGTGTTCTTAATATCATACTTTCCGGACTTTAAAGCCTCCATTAGCTGGCCAACTACAATTATTGATGGGTAGCAGGCATCATTATTTACATGCTTTAGCCCTTCGTCTACAGCCTTTTTATCCACAGATGGCAATACTTCAAGGTTGTAACCGGATGCCCTGAAGGCCTCCTCTAAAAATTGAAAATGTATAGGAGACATTTGCGGCACCAGAATGGTATGCCTGTCTCTCATTTCCTTTGTAAATAAAACCTTCTTGCAGCTTGAGTCTCCCTTTATAGGTTTAAATCCATTCTTATCCCTTTCTTCCATGGCAGCCTTCAAGGATCTTATACGTATTTTTGCAGCTCCAAGATTGTCTATTTCGTCAATTTTCAGTACAGTATAAATCTTTTCGCAGCTGGAAAGTATCTCTTCAACCTGGTCGGTTGTTACAGCATCCAGCCCGCATCCGAAAGAATTGAGCTGGATAAGCTCAAGATTGCTTTTATCCTTAACAAAACTTGCTGCTCTATAAAGCCTGGAATGGTACATCCATTGGTCTACTACCCTCAAAGGCTGCTGTATACTGCCCAAATGAGATATTGAGTCCTCTGTCAGCACAGCCATCCCAAAACCTGTTATTATATTAGGAATTCCATGGTTTATTTCTGGGTCAATATGGTAGGGACGTCCGGCCAGAACCAAGCCTTTCATTCCAGTCTTCTCAAGATAACCTAAAACCTCTTCACCCTTTACCCTTATATCTTCTTTAACTTTCTCATCTTCTTTCCATGCCTTTTCAACTGCCTTACTGATTTCCGATCTTGAGATATTGAATACTCTAAACTCTTCATACAACCTTTTAACAAGTCTTTTCTTATCATTGTAAGGTAGAAAGGGATTCATAAATAATATATTTTCTTCTTTTAAAACATCCATGTTGTTCTTTATTACTTCGGAATAAGATGTCACTATAGGGCAGTTGTAATGATTTTCTGTATCCTTATGTTCTGCTTTTTCATAAGGCAGGCAGGGATAAAATATCATATCCACCTTCTTGTTTACCAGGCTCATAATATGTCCATGAACAAGTTTTGCCGGATAACAGGCCGACTCTGAAGGAATTGTCTCCATCCCCAGCTCATATATTTTCTTTGAGGATCTTGGAGATAGCTCTACCCTAAACTTTAACTCGGTAAAAAATGTATGCCAGAAAGGATAATTCTCATACATATTGAGTACTCTCGGGATGCCTATGGTACCCCTTAGAGCTTCTTCCTTTTTAAGGGATGCGTATGAAAAAATACGCTTGTATTTATAGTCAAAAAGGTTAGGCACATCCCCTCTCTTAAGCTCTATTCCCGCACCCTTTTCGCACCTGTTCCCGGATATGAACTCGGTGCCCCCGGAGAAGCTGTTCACTGTAAGCAGACAGTTGTTACCGCACAAACTGCACCTTTTCATTGATACATCTATACTAAACTCATCAAGCTGGTGTGCTTTTAAAATAGTACTGTTATACCCTTCGGTATACCTTTCTCTTGCTATAAGCGCAGCACCATAGGCACCCATTAGTCCTGCAATATCCGGTCTTACAGCTTCTTTTCCGGAAATAAGCTCAAAGCTTCTTAGTACTGCATTATTATAAAAGGTTCCGCCCTGTACAATGATCTTTTCTCCAAGTTCCTTTGGATCTCTAATCTTGATAACCTTCTGAAGGGCGTTTTTTATCACGGAATATGAAAGCCCTGCCGATATATCGCCTACAGAAGCACCTTCCTTCTGGGCTTGCTTGACCCTTGAATTCATAAATACTGTACACCTGGACCCCAGATCGACAGGCATCCTGGCCAATAGTGCTTCCCTTGCAAAGTCCATAACACTCATATTTAGTGAATGAGCAAAGGTCTCAATAAAGGACCCGCACCCTGAAGAACAAGCTTCATTAAGCATAATGCTGTCAATTACACCGTTCTTTACCCTAAGGCATTTCATATCCTGGCCGCCAATATCCAATATGAAGTCAACACCTGGAAGGATCGCATCAGCTGCTTTATAATGGGCAATTGTTTCTATCTCACCACAATCAATACCTAAAGCCGTCTTTATGAGTCCCTCACCGTATCCGGTAACTGTGGAATTTACTATTTGCGCTTCATTTGGAAGTACCTTATAGATTTCCTTTAGAATTTTCACTGCCGATTTAAGGGGACTTCCGTTATTACTGCCGTAATATGAATACAACAGCTCCCCTGGTTCACTTATAAGAGCAGCCTTGGTTGTAGTAGATCCCGCATCAATCCCTAGAAAGCACTTTCCTTTGAAGTCTTTTATGTCACGCCTTGACACTGTACTGCCACCATGCCTTTTCAGGAACTCGTCAAGCTCCTTTTCATCCCTGAACAAGGGGTCCAGCCTTTCCACTTCATGCATTGTTACGGTATTTAGTACAGATAGTTTGTTTTCCAAGGATTTAAAACTGATTACCTTAGCGTTTTTAGATGCCAGAGCAGCTCCTATGGCAACGTAAATTTCGGCGTTATCAGGGCTAATTACCTGATGCTCTTGAAGCTTTAAGGTTTCTACAAATCTGGCTCTTAGCTCGGATAAAAACTGCAGTGGTCCACCAAGAAACGCAACATTTCCTCTTATTGGCTTGCCACATGCTAGTCCGCTTATGGTCTGGTTTACCACCGATTGAAAGATTGAGGCAGCTATATCTGCCTTGTTTGCTCCCTCATTTATCAAAGGCTGTATATCTGTTTTAGCAAAAACTCCGCACCTTGCCGCAATAGGATAGATAACCTTATAGTCTTTTGCAAGTTCATTGAGGCCTGATGCATCGGTCTTTAGAAGAGAGGCCATTTGATCTACAAAAGCGCCCGTTCCGCCTGCACAGGTACCATTCATCCTTTGCTCGATACCACCACTAAAGTAGGTTATCTTTGCATCTTCCCCTCCAAGCTCAATTACAACATCAGTCTTAGGAATAAATGTTTCAATTGCTTTGGTACTTGCAATAACTTCCTGTACAAAAGGAAATCCAAGCCATTCAGAAACAGATATACCTCCAGATCCGGTGACTGTTATTGTTATATCTTCATTTGAAAAGACCTTATAAGCTTCATCTAAAAGTGAATATATTGTTTTTCTTATATCCGAATAATGCCTCTGATATTTACTAAAAATTATATTGTCATGATTATCAAGTACAACCAGTTTAACAGTGGTCGATCCAACATCCAATCCTACATGTAATAATCTTTTCATAGATAACGCAGCTTATTAAAAGCCACATTCACGCCCCTTTCAAACTACATCTTAACCCAGGACTTAATAATATATCTATAATGTATTATCATCTAAAAGTAACCCAACAGCAAAAACATAAATTTCCTTATTATATTAATACTACATAAATTTATAAATATTATACAAAAGAATTTACTTTTTAGCTATACTCTCATAAGTAATCCCAGCTTATCGAAGGGAAAAAACCTTAAAACAGCCTTACCGCCTACATAATCAAGCTTTACAAGTCCGAACTTTCTGCTGTCCAGGCTTGCATTTTTAAGCCTGTTATCCCCCATCACATAAATATAACCCTTTGGAACCTGAACCTTGCTGTACCTGTGTTCTACTTCAAGGGTGGCAGCACCGTTTATATAATCTTCCTCCAAAGCTTCACCATTAACATAAACCTTCCCGTCCCTTATTTCTACCGTATCCCCCTCTACTCCAATAACCCTCTTTATTATGGGACTTTTCTCCAGACTCAACTGCGGGTCATTTTTTGGAGCATTAATTGTTACAATATCACCTCTATTTAGTTTTCCAAAGCGAGGGCTAATCTTTTCGATTATGAGGCGGTCACTATTATGAAGTGTCTTTTCCATAGAACTTCCATTTACAACTGTTATCTGCGCCACATAGGTAACAATTAAGAAACCAATGACTATGGCAATTGCAATATGGGCTATCCAATCCAATGCTTCTTTCACAAAAGGATTCTTGAACGTAATGATTCCTCCTTAGGTTAGCTAAAGCTAAATTATTAAGAATGTAAAAATACCATATTAATAAATTTTATATAATTTGATTCAATTTTTCAAGTGAACTTGAATAATAATCAGATCTAAATTAAATAAAAAAACATGAGATTCTCAAAATAGGCAAGTATTTTGAGGAATCTCATGAATGTTGTACATAATTGCTCGCAATAGGCCGCGAGAAAAAGATCTATTAATCAACCATCCAGCTTTATGTGAAGCTCCTTAAGCTGTTTTTGCTCAACAGAGTCAGGCGCATTTGTCATGAGGCAGGATGCATTCTGAACCTTCGGGAATGCTATAACATCCCTTATGCTGCTTTTTTTAGCCATCAACATGATAAGTCTGTCAAGACCGAAAGCCATACCACCGTGAGGCGGGGTTCCATACTTAAATGCCTCCAGCAGGAATCCGAATCTTTCCCATGCTGCCTCCTCTGTAAATCCCAGCAACTTGAACATTTTGGACTGCAGCTCCTGGCTGTGTATTCTTATACTGCCCCCACCAATTTCCGTACCATTTATCACTAAATCATAGGCCTTAGCTCTAACTTTACCCGGCTCTCTATCAAGAAGCTCCAAATCTTCATCCATAGGAGAAGTAAAAGGATGATGCTTTGCCACATAACGTTTTTCTTCTTCATCATACTCAAGCAGCGGGAACTCTGTTACCCACAGGAACTTAAACTCGTCATTATTGATTAAATCAAGCTTTCTTGCTATTTCAAGTCTTAACTGCCCCAATGCGTCATACACAACTTCATTTTTGTCGGCAATAAAGCAAATAAGGTCTCCAGGTTTTGCCTCTACCCTTTCCAGTATAACCTTAACCTCATCATCACTAAAGAATTTAGTGATTGCAGACTTAAGCTCATTTTCCTCTACTACAATCCAGGCCATTCCCTTCGCCCTGTATGTCTTAACATATTCCACCAAAGCATCTATTTCTCTTCTGCTGAATTTTCTTCCGCAGCCTTTAGCATTTATAGCCCTGACGCTTCCACCATTCTTGACTGCATCCGCAAAAACCTTAAATCCGCAGTTTTCTACCAGGTCTGAGATATTTACAAGCTCAAGACCAAACCTTGTATCCGGCTTATCCGAACCAAACCTGTCCATGGCTTCCTGATAAGGCATCCTGATGAACGGAGTCTCAAGCTCAACATCAATTGCTTCTTTAAAGGCCCTTTTAACAAACTCTTCATTTATGGTAAGTACATCTTCAACATTAACAAAAGACATCTCCAGGTCTATCTGTGTAAACTCCGGCTGTCTGTCCGCCCTTAAGTCCTCATCCCTGAAGCACTTTACAATCTGGATATACCTGTCAAAGCCCGAAACCATCAAAAGCTGCTTAAACAGCTGCGGTGACTGTGGAAGCGCAAAGAATTTACCCGGGTGCACTCTACTTGGTACAAGATAATCTCTTGCCCCTTCCGGAGTACTTTTGGTGAGCATAGGAGTCTCTATTTCAAGAAAACCGTTCTCATCGTAGTAATCTCTTGCAATTTTTGCAACCTTATGCCTTAATATCAGGTTTCTCTGCATATCAGGCCTTCTTAAATCTAAATATCTATATTTGAGTCTGGTAGCTTCATTAACATCTGAATCTTCCTCAATATAAATAGGAGGAGTTTCGGCTTTACTTAGAATTCTAAGCTCCCTTACAATAACCTCTATCTCTCCTGTTGGAATTTTAGGGTTAACCGTTTCCGGGTCCCTTTTAACAACATCCCCAACTACAGCAAGAACATACTCGTTTCTTATAATTTCCGCCTTATTAAAAAGTTCAGCATCAACCTCATTGTTAAATACTATCTGAAGCACACCGCTTCTGTCCCTTAGGTCAATGAATATTACTCCTCCAAGGTCCCTTCTCTTATGTGTCCAACCCATTACCGTTACTTTTTGTCCAACATTATCAAGCGATAGCTCTGAACATCTATGTGTCCTTTTCAGTCCGTAAATCGATTCTCCCATACCGTTACCCTCCGTTTATAATTACATTTTTAACCTGTCTATAACAGTGTCAAGACTTATTTCCTTTTGCTCTCCAATCTGCATATTCTTTAAAAACGCTTTATTTGTGTCGATTTCATTATCCCCCAATACAACAACGTATCTCGCTCCCAGCTTGTCGGCATATTTCATCTGGGCTTTAAGACTTCGTGACATTAAGTCCTTTTCTGCACTTAAGCCTTCTTTTCTTAGGTTATATACCAGCTTTTGGGCATACATTTCAGCCTTATCTCCTATCGTTGCAACAAATATATCCATGCCTTCAGGCTGTGGAAACTCGATACCCTGGCTTTCCATAACCAACAGCAGTCTTTCTATACCGATTGCAAATCCTATGCCGGGTGTCGGCGAACCTCCACAGGCTTCAATAAGCCCGTCATACCTTCCGCCGCCGCATACAGTTCCCTGCGCACCTATATTTTTAGATACAAATTCAAAAACTGTTTTGGTGTAGTAATCAAGACCCCTCACAATGTTTTTATCAATATTATATTTAATACCCAAATTATCAAGACCGGACTTTAGTCCTTCAAAGTGACTGCTGCAGCCACTGCATAGGTTCTCAATCAAGGAAGGTGCATTGGAAGTAAACTTCTTACACTTTTCTTCCTTGCAGTCAAGAATCCTAAGAGGATTTCTGTTAAATCTTGTTTTACAAGTCTCGCACAAACTATCAAGATTCGGTCTGAAATGGTCCATAAGCTTTTTATTATATTCTCCCCTGCACTCCGGGCATCCTATACTGTTTATGTTAAGGTCAACTTCATTCACACCAAGCCTATTAAAAAACATGCTAAGCATACTAATTATCTCAACATCTATAGAAGGACCGGAAGCTCCAAACGCCTCCACTCCAAACTGGTGAAACTCCCTGTAGCGGCCTTTCTGTACATTTTCGTACCTGTAGGCAGTAATATTGTAATAAAGTTTTATTGGCTGCGGTAAAGATGCCATACCGTTCTCAATATAGCTTCTTACTACCCCTGCTGTTCCTTCAGGCCTTAGAGTTATGCTCCTCTCGCCCTTATCAAGGAATGTGTACATTTCCTTTTGTACTATATCGGTAGTATCTCCAACTCCCCTCTGGAACAATTCAGTATGCTCAAATACGGGAAGGCGGATTTCCCTATAGCCGAAATCCTTGCAAAGCTCCGCTATTTCCTTCTCTATATACTGCCATTTGTATATTTCAGACGGTAGTATATCCCTTGTTCCCTTAGGTGCTTTTGTTAACATCATAAACCTCCAGTTTTTCATCAATAATTCTATAAATAATTAAAGCCCCTCGTCTGACATCTGTCAGGGACGAGAGGCTATTATTCCCGCGGTACCACCCTAATAGGCAAATATCCATTATATTTTGCCCGCTTAATGTTCTTTTAACGCAGAACTTACGGATTAATCTAATCGTTTTAAAAAACTTTCAACCAATCAACTCCCGGGTGTTCTTTCACCAACCTGTATCCTAAGAGTGCTTGCAGTCGCGACACTCTCTCCCTAAAGGAGGTATTAGTTACTTTTCCCATTCACAGTTTTTATGTTTTATTTAGACAATTAATAATTATTTTAATTGGCTAATGCATAAATGTCAATAGTGAAATCGTTGTTTATTGTTCCAACAACTTAAGTTTCAAGGCATAGGGCTTTAGATTAGTGTGTACCACCTCCTGTATAATCACCGGATGCACGCTTGTTTGCGTGGTAGAATATTATATCGCCGTATTGCAGACTGAAGTTCTTACCACTTGAGTCAGTCTTACTATTGGTGAATCCTTCTATAGCCCACATATTAGTTGAATTATTAGGGCTAGACGAATAGCTTAATACCGGATTAGAAAACTTCCCGTCTTTTACTGTTTCTATTTTGAAGTTTACAATAACGTATCCATCTTTTAGCCAAAAGCTCTCACTGCCATCAAGACCGTTATTCTTTCTTGATTCTGCTATAACATCATAACCTTCAGGTACCACATATAAGTCGTTCGGTAGATAGTATTCTCCATACCAGTGCTGTTTAGACTTTTTCACCTTAATTGGGTCAACCCCCGATGGAAGATTGGTGTTGTCTCCTACAAATGTTCTAAGTGGCTTTGATAAGACTATTAGATTGAACCAACCAAGCTTCGCATCCTGATTTCTAAATGTACTTTCCGAAATACCAAGGATTTCACTTGTTTTACTTATATCCAAATCGGGTACATTTCTATATGGATCACCCAGTTTTATATATTTGGTATTAAGTTTATCCCTATCATCTCCAATTTTTACAAAATAGTTGTTCTTGTTATTGAAACGCTCATTATACCAAAGGTCAACTTTCTTCCTGCCAGATCCATCTTTTTTTACATAGAAGAAGGTTGGTGTTATTTTAATACAATCAAGATCCTCATAGTAATTCCCTATGGTCTCAAGCTCAAACTTAAACTTGTAGCCCGTCTTTAGAACTCCTTCGTTTTTATACTTTGGATGGCTTCCATTCATAATTGGCAGTGTGAACTGTTGTGAATAGTCACTTCTAGGATTACTATCCTGGTCATTACTGCCACCCCAATAATATTCTTTCGAATGCTCTGATGTGTTACTTCCAGTTCTAAAAACGCTTTCCCAAAGCGGATAATCTGTTATATCGGTAACTTTAAATCCATAAAGCCTACCAACAACGTTTACGGCAATAGTGTCTGTCGCAACATAGTTTTTAATATTTTTATTTGCCTTGTTTTCAGCCATGTTTAATTGTTGGTCATTTATTGCATTTATAGCTATTTCTCTGAATTGAATGTTATAATTGCCTTCATCAACCCATATAGGTAAATAGAATTCTACCAAATCCGAGTCCTTAATCTCATGCCATTTATTGGCAGGAATAAAAGTGCCTTCTCTTCCTTTACCTACATATACATCAAACGGGAATTTTACCTCTTTCTTCTCTGTATACTTCTTATAATCCCTAGTACTGTATCCTGAAACATCTCTATGGTTTCCTGTAGTAGAAAGATGAATTTTAAAAGATCTTCCGAGTATTAGAGATTCTCTGTTAGCATCAGGATTTATTTTCTGATTATAATTCTTATTATCGTCCTCGTGGTGAATTCTTGCAACACATACAACAGGCGTGTGTATAACCACATCGTTGATCTTATTATCAGCTATATGCCTTTCTATAACATCGGTAGAACCAATTCTTTTATAGTATACTGTACCGCTACTCTCGCATAATCCATTAGCCTTTGTTTTATCAATGTTTAGTACATCTTTATATAATACATCTCTATTAGATATACCGCTAGCCGGAATATCTACAGGTTTTAGAGTATATCCTGAATATTCTCCACCGTCCATAACTGTTTTACCATTAAATACAAGTGTATCGTTAAACACTTTTATGGACTCCAGTTTATTAGCCTCATTCTTCCAGTCAGGGTCTGGTACAGAAGGCTTCCCAAGTCTTCCACCATCAATTGTTTCTTCACCTAATTCAATAACGGTATTTGGGTCCTTTATATGTTCAGTTGGAACAACATGATTAAAAGTAACAGGATTATATGACGACGGAGGCTCTAGAACAACCTTTCCATCAGGAAGAGCACGGTTGAAAAGTTCCGCCTTGTCAATTGTATATACATCAAGGTTCTCAACGATCCAATAGGAATAATCCCTATATACTTCATAGCCACTTTTCTCAACAGTTACTCTTTCGGAGTGTTCTACCCAACTTGAAACCCATCTCGAGCCACCGTTCTCGGGATCAGGTTCATAATGACCCTCATCTTCCTCCCATTTAAGATTATATGTCTTTCTAACAGTTACTGAATATAATTTAGACCCTGTTTTTTCTGCAAACTTATAATTAGCTAGATATTCGCTTGCAAGCACATTAGCATATAAATATTCGCTTGTAGGAATTCCTTGTTTAGCATCAAACTTGTCGCTGTTATTTCTATCATCAGCCAGAATAAACGCTTCCAGATCAGCACTCATACTACCTTCGCTTGAGTTAATTATTTCTGGCTTTCGTTCATAATAGAAGTATACATATGCGTTTGCAAAAGTGCCATCATAAGTAAATTCTACACTTGTCCCATTGTTAGTACTTCCCGATGGAGTTGAATCAAATCCTAGCTTGAAACCTCTGTATTCATACTTGGGTATCTGTTTTTGAACATACTTATAACTATTATTATATGTTAGTTCATATGGTTGTGACATATCGTCATATTGGGATAACTGTATGCCTTCTACAGTAAAGTGCCTAACATACGCTTTACCTTTTACCATTTCTATATGTGGTGGAAAATATAGTTTTTTGCCAAAGTGAGAATTCAGACCACTCTTATCTGCCCAAGATCTTGCACTTTTGATTCCACTCAGTGTGTAATATACTTCTCCCCAGTGCTTTGCACCACCTTCTAAGAGGCCTCCCTTTCTAACACCACTTTCAACAATGGTCATAACACCGTCTAGAATTACGTTTCCACCCTTAGTATAAAGATCCCACTGCCATTGTTTATTGGTAGCCCCTATACGTGCAAATAAAACATCTTTTTCTACCTTAAAATATGTCCTTACTTTACCTTCCGGTACATCCGGATTCTCCTTATGCGTTTCACTTTTGTACTCTTCAAGTGGTACAACAACTGATTTTGAACGATCCTCACTAAATACGGTCCAACCTATGGTCTTGTATCGTACATCGCTTGTTGCTTTTTTGTCAGTTGTTATAAGAATAATAGACCCTTGTCCATCAGCTTTTAATACTTCATCGTTTTCCATGCCAGCGTATACCAGCACAGTTTGAAGGGTGATCAATAAAACAATTAGTAAAGAAACAATCTTATTTCGCACTTACTCCACCTCATCTATGCTAGTGACAAAGAATTCATCGCTTACAACCAATACAGCATGATCCCAGCCATCTAGCAACTCCATATTAACCAACTGAACATCAACAACACACTTATACCATTTACCAATCTCTACATTACCATATCGTGTATATTTTCTCAGCCAATCTGTATCATTGCAGCTTTCAAAAATATATTTCATTTCTCCTCTTACAGAAAAGTCTCCATCGCTATAGACAAGTGATGGGTCCGTAATAAATTCTGTCTTCATTACTATCTGTTTTTGTTGAACCATATCAGCCCAGTATTTAATATGATCTTCAATAGGTCTTTTGACACCATCATCTGCCCTCCAATTCGTCTGTGGCATAAAGAACCATTTGAGCTCTTCGATGTATTTACTCTTATCATAACTCCTATAGTCTACATTATAAAAAGATTCCATGTATCCTTTTCCAATATTCATCCATTCAGTTACTTGACTTTCTCCATAATTCTCTACCATCCATTTATTTGTAGCATATTCTCCATCCCATTCACGTTTTCTATACTCATACTCATATAATTCCTTAGGGATATTAGGATTAACTTTGTAAACTTTTTGTTCCAAGGAACTTTGATCTTTCGTAGTAATTATTACAGTATATGTAGATGCATTCCATAGAACCTCTGCTCCTAAAGCCTCACTAACAAATCTAACAGGTACAAAAGTTCTATTTTGCGCTATTACTGCCTTAGTATCCATAGTTTTAATGCGGTTGTTTATAAGCATATTACTGTCGTCTATTCTTAGCTTAACATTAGTTTCTCTTAAAGTAATTAGGACCTCTCTTTTGTCTCCATCCCACTTAACCTCTGCTCCTAAAGCTTGAGATACAAAACGGACAGGAATAAGAGTACGGTTATTTTTATCAATGAACGGCTTGGCATCCGGAAAAGAAATATTCTGGCCGTTTACACTTACTTTTATCTCCTTGGAAGCTTCTATTGGTATCGTGCTCATAGTTATGGTTAAAGCCAAAATTAAAGTGAATACTATAAATATCTTTTTCATTATATAACCCCCTATTTATCTATTTACGTTGTATGATAGAATAATTACCCAGAAACTAGTAACTTTAACTAAAGTATCATACTCCCTAATTTTAAGGAACCTCTTTGAAAACAAACTTCACTATTCGTTTACCTCCATGCATTTTTTATCTTTTAGATTTTGTCTCTTTAACTCTTGCTGTTGGTAAGACATCTTAGATTGTTTTTTTATCTTGAGTAGTAAGTTTAATAATCTAAAAGTACCACAAATTAGCTATTTTTTCAATAAGAAAAGAGACCCACAAAGGCCTCTCTTCTCTCATCTTTATAGTTAATTAACATTAACTGATTTCAGTACTATATAGTACATGCTTTATTGCTCCGCCAAGTCGTACTTAAAACTCAATTAATCTAACTTAAGCCTTTCTTTCTTTACTTCAGGAAAATAATAAAGTTTATCATTTTTCTTGTTACCAGCTTCATCTACTTCATACGCATAGAACCCATCCTGAAAAACAACTGCTATTACTGCACCTTTATTACCTTCATTACATGCATAAGTCACTGTACTTAGATCTAGATCTTTTACATGCTCAAACATATTATCGATTACTATAACACTACCAGCATAACTTGATAAAGACTGATCTTTATCCCTTACATTTGAAAGTGACCTGTTCATACCATAAATGCTTGTTTCCCCGTTGTAAGGATTCTTTATGTCATCTTTGTAGATCTCCGAAAATGTATACATAAAATTAGCATAGTCCGCATTGTTAATAAATTTTGACTCTACATTAGTCTTAAGCAAAATATCTACCAGTGTTTCTAGGTTACTCTTTTGTGTTTTTCCCTTGTTTGGATCTTCTTTATTACCGTCTTTATTATCTTCAACCTTATTTCCTACATCACTACCATTATTTCCAGTATCACTATTCTTACTACATGCGGTAAACAATAATGCTAGTGATAAAAATACTGTTATAATTATTGCCAATTTCCTACTAATTGTCATCTACCATTATCCCCCTTTTCGATGTTAACACATAAATTCTACCACACTAATCGTAATACAACAATAGTGTTTTAGCTACTGATTTGGACTAATATCCCCTATACATAGTTGTTTCCAATAAATATCTACCATCATCAGTTTTCCTGTTCTGCGGAATCAAAGCAGATGGAATAAACATCACCTTCATAGATACTTTAGCTTTTACTCTTAATGTGGTATTACAGTCTGAAAGTAAGAAATCATTAGTATCCAATTGTTTGTTCATATT
This sequence comes from Bacillota bacterium, assembly GCA_049325575.1. Classification (GTDB taxonomy): domain Bacteria; phylum Bacillota; class Clostridia; order Acetivibrionales; family Acetivibrionaceae; genus JBMOLK01. Next base: position 16,335 of record JBMOLK010000324.1, read on the forward strand.
AAGTTGTATTACATCCTCTATTCTATTCATTTTAGTATCTCTATTCATTAATATAAGAAATAGTCTTAAATAATCACTATATCCCATCCTTAAAAAGCTGTTCTTGAAGTTATTCTTAGATAAGTCTTCTTTATTTTTTTTGCCGCTTAACTTATCAAAGTATTCTCCTAATTTATCCTTTCCCATTTTCGATAACTCTTCAACTTTATTGCCTACAATTATTTCTAATTGGTCCAAATTACCTTTAATAGCACCAATTATTTTTTGCTTTAGATTATTTTTCTGGTCTCTAATTTCATCAGTAATTGCTATTTTAATTTGTTCCTTTTTCTCATTAAAACTCTCAATTATTTTCTTTACTTCATCTTTCGACTTTCCTACAGCTTGTTTTGCAATTTCCGCGTCTATGTCTTTAAGTCCCTGCCCTAAACTCTCTAAGTACTCGAAATCATCTTTATTTTCATTCTTAACTTGGTTATAGAACTCTCCAGTTCTATTCTTTATAACACTTTCAATTTCTGCAAGTTTTTTCTCCGTCTCATCTAACGCTTGATTAGCCTGTTCTTCTACAGATTGTTGAAAAACATTTATCGTTTCATCTACTTCATCTATAACACAATACAGTTTGTTTTCAAGTGGTCCAAAAGCCTTATCTATTGCTATGTCAACTTCGTTCGATATAGTATCCTTTAAATTATCTACAAATTTCACAGTAGAATTTTTCACTTCATCCGCTGCATAATCAATTCCATTTTTAGCCATTTCATTAACCTTATCTGTTGCAATTTTTTCGACGAGTTTTACAATATTGTCTTTTAATTCTTCTACTCCACGCGCATCTGTCATCCATGTCTGCTTTGTCTTAAATATAGGCATGCTTTGCCCCTGTGAAATAAACATTACATCAAGTAAAGACTCCGCCATTGACCATGCAAGCATTATAAGGGTATGGACTATTGGCACCGCAAATCCAGTCCAGCCGACTATAGCTGTGGCTGCCTGCAGAGCCAAACGTACTTTGGTGGGATCTGAATACGCAGCCATAGTATTTACTACAAACCTTGATAAAAGCAGCAAACCTCTTACTTTATAAAGGTTTTCAACTTCACTTTCGCTTCCTCCAAGTATGTATTCCACTTCACAATGGTTATTAAAGAATGTCTTTCTCAATTCACTTTCTATCTCTTCCTTCTTTAAGATACCCTGTAAATTCTTTTCTTCTTTTGTCACTGACAGATCATTTAGGAATGTTCCCATTATGTACTCATTTATATATATTTCATCTCTCATTGACTTTAAACTGCCGCTTAGCTTGTCGCCTATTACAGAGAGGACGCTAAATGCATCTTCCGAATACGAATCGTCATCATCGAAGTCTGCACTTCCTGTTGCATTTCCCAAAAGCTTTTCCTGATCTTGCGACAAGTTCTTTTCTTCTTCAAGGCTTTCATTAAATTCCTTCATATTCTTTGCCATACTCTTAATAGCAGCTAAATCCTCGTCCAAAATATCCTTGTAAATAATATCGCTGTTCGTATCCTCTGCCTTTTGCTTTGAAGGCAAGGAATCCGGGAACTTCTCCTTGGTTTCATTCTTCTTTAACTCCTCTTTCTTCGCATCTTCCTGCGCCTTGACCTTGCTAACCAGATCTTTTACCGGATCTCTGGGGTCCTTGCTCTTGTCCCCTTCTTCAGAAGACTTTGGAACATAGTACTCAACCTTTACTAAACTGGCTATGTTAGTATTTATATCCTTTACAAAGGCAAGCTCACTTGCCAATTCATTGTTTACTGTGCTTTCATTTCCCGATGTTTCTTTTGCAATAATATTATCAATATTTATATTCGAAGCAATCTGATGCAGCTTCTCAAATACCTGTCTGTTTTGATCAAGCTTTGTCCTTTCTTCATTCAGGACATCCTCCTTAATCCCCTTGGTTTTGCTGCCAACATCCGTTCTTATTGATTCTGCAAAGTCACTTGAATCATCTTTAACATTTTGACTGATAGCAACAGCAGTTTGATTTGCCTTTTTCGAATTGTCTATAACCGATTGAACATTGGCCAATGCGTTATTAACTGTTGTAAGATTGTCCTTAAAGTACTTTTTCAAAATCTCTAGCGCACCTTTGGCAGCTGTAGTGTCCTTTCCAATATCGGTTTTACAAGTGTTAATCTGTGAATCAATACTTGATAATTGCGACTTGACACCATCAAGTTCACTCTTTAATTTAGCCAGAGCTTCTTCATCCGCACTTGTTCCACTACTGGAACTACCCGATGATGAACCGGATGAGGAGCCGGAGGTTGAGCTGGATGAAGAACCTGATGATGAACTGGAAGTTGAGCCTGTTGAGCCTGATGAGCCTGATGATGAACCGGAAGATGAACCGGAAGTTGAGCCCGATGAGGGAGCAGGCGTAGGACTGCTTTTTGCCTTCCTGATTTTTTCCTCCAGCTCCTTTATCTTGGTCTCAAGACCGGACTTAGTTGTCTCAAGGCTGGACTTCTGCGCTTCCAAGGCTTTCTTTTTAGCCTGATTTACCTCTATTCTGGTAACACAGCCTGTAATTGTTTTTATTTGAGTCTCAACCGTACCATCCTTATTGAACTGATTTGAAATCATGACATTGTCAGAAAGGTTTTCCTGCGATTCTCTTACATCTTTTAGCTGCTTGTCAAATGCAGTCTTATCCTTTAATATCTTTGACTGCCTTCCCATGTCCTTAAATGCCAAAAGCCTATCAAGGACTCCCTCTACCAATTCCTTTGGTGCCCTGTATTTCATGTATTCTACTATTTGCTTTCTTATAACTTCATTCTCTGTAAGATTATACATGGGTGCAACTTCAACATCCTCAACCCTGTAATTGAAAAGGTCAACAGAGGGTTTATCATCTTTTGATGTCACAAATAAATTATATATATCATCATATTTCCCTTTCTTTATTACACCAAGCTCCGTCATCAATATGTTATTCATATTACTTATGATGGCATCCTTGATTAAAGTAGGATCATCTTCAGCCAGTGCAAAAAGACCGTACTGCTCCTTCAAAAGGTTATTATATTCTGTGAAAATGGACATAACAGACAAGTCCAGAGCACTTTTAACCTCGCTCTCTGCGGCCCTCATCCTTGACCCGTCGATTACCACCCCGGCCAACAAGATAAGTCCCAGCAAAACTATCGACAACATCACCGATATGGCACCTTGAGTTTGTTTAAAAAACCTATGCATACTTTGCCCCCGTACACTAATATTTACTAGATTTACTCTTTATGTTAATGAAAAATCGGATTTTGTAGTTTATTGATGAAAAATATAATATTTATGAAAATTATACCATACAATTTGAAAAATTTCGAGACTATATTTATAGATATATTCTAAGATATACCTGTAGATATGCTAAATAGATATTAAAGCTGTGAGATAAGCTTCCTTTTCCTTTCAATCATTTCGTCAATGCGGCTTATATACTCTTCAACGCTTTTTACATTAAAGGCTCTTTCAATCCTGTCATCCTGTGGGAAAACTACTTTGGTTATGGCTCCTGCCCCTAAAGCAACTATAGTCTGTCTTTCCTCCATTATCTGTATGTTATAGATACTCTCAAGACCTGGTTTGCTATAGCCTATATTTTCAAGGTTTCCAAGCATGTTCTTTTGCCTGTATAAATAATACGGCTCAAGTCCCATTTTAGTGATAAAATCATATGCCGTTTCAACCATTTGAGCCACTTCGTTTGATGATACCAGACTGTAGCTTTCCTTATCCTCATTTAGCTTTGAAGCACGCTTAACTGCCATTGTATGTACCGTAATACTTTCGGGGCCTAGAATTCCTATTCTTTCAAGAGTATGCTTGAAGCTGTCCAAATTCTCTCCCGGAAGCCCTGCAATGACATCCATGTTTATATTGTCAAACCCTATTTCCCTTGAAAGATTAAAGGCATCTACTATATCCTCGGCTGTATGAATTCTTCCAATTTGCCGCAAAATCTCATCATTCATAGTCTGGGGGTTTATACTTATCCTGTCTACCCTGCTTTTCTTTATTGTCTCAAGCTTTTGCCTTGTAATTGAGTCAGGCCTTCCAGCTTCTAAGGTATATTCCTCTACACTTTCCATCCGGAACGAATCCTCAACAGACTCCAAAAGCTCCCGTAAATTGGCTTCATCTATTGAAGTAGGGGTTCCTCCCCCTACATATATACTCTGGATCTTTAGTCCTCTCTCTTTTAGAATATCACTTGCACTTCTTATTTCTTTCCCTAAAGCCTCCATATAGCTTTCAACCATATGCGAATACTTCTTGACAGGGTTTGATGTAAATGAGCAGTAAAGGCATCTGGTGGTACAAAAAGGTATGCCTATGTATATGCTGACCCTGTCAGCACAGGTGTTATCCAATATTTGTTTTTCCTTTTGTGCGATACTGTATAAAAGATCCGACTTTTCTTTTGAGACAAAATAATAGTCTTTAAGTCCGGCTGTTATTTGTTCTTTAGAGAGGCCTTTATCCATCATTTCATGGGCTATCTTGGCAGGCCTTATTCCGGTAAGTACGCCCCAGGGCATTCTTATTCCGGTATATTTGGACAGTACTTTATATATTTGTCTTTTTACTTCTCTTTTAAGGCTTTTTCTTTCCTCATACTGCGAATTTTTATCATCTTCAAAGGAAACAGAAAAATCGTGTGTCTCATCACACACATTTTCCCCATCATACCCAAGAAGGGTTTTAACGGAAAACTGCCTGTTTGCGGCAGACAAATCAAGCCTTTCAACCCTGCTTAATATGAAAACTCCCCGGTATCCCTCCGGGGGCACTGTATATGACAAAGATACTTCTTCACCTTGGTAAAACAATCTTAGGACATCTTCTACTTCATATTGAAAATCATGCCCTTCAAGTCTTATGTATATCACTATAAACAATCCCACCTAATAATTAAATCTTCCTCTTTCAGCTCCAATGGTTGTAGAGGCACCATGTCCCGGATATACTACTGTATCATCGCTGTATCTCATAAGCTTTTTAGAAATAGAATCCAAAATGGTTCCCATATCTCCGTCGCCAAGGTCTGTCCTGCCTATACCCCTGTTAAATAATGTATCGCCAGTAAAAATTACATTTCCTGTCTTTATGCATATGCTGCCTGATGAATGTCCGGGAGTGTGAATTATCTCAAACTTTATTCCCCCCGCTTCAAGCTCATCTCCATCATGTACTACACTATCTGCCGGCTTATAGCTGTCAGCAGAACCAAAAAGTATAGACCCGTTTAAAACCGGGTTAGTAAGCTTTGGGCTGTCATTCTCATGGATTAGAACCTTTGCACCAGTCTTCTCACGTACTTCATCAACTTGACAAATATGATCAATGTGTGCATGAGTCAGTATTATATATTTTATTTTCAAATTATTCTTTTCCACTACAGCCATTATATCCCTGGCGCCAACACCTGCATCTATAATAATTCCCTCACCGTTATCCCCTGCAATATAGCAGTTAGATCCATACATCCCCGTAGGTATACATTCTATTATCATGCTATCCTCCCATCTGTCGTTTAAAACTCTTTTTTGCTGTCTATAAGCATTGTAACAGGCCCGTCATTGTGTATTTCCACCATCATCATGGCCTGGAATTTACCCGTCTCAACCTTTACGCCATATCCCCTGCAGACTTCCAAAAACCTCTCATAGAGTTCTTCTGCCAAAGCCGGCTTTGCCGCCTTATCGAAGCTGGGCCTTTTGCCCTTTCTGCAGTCTCCGTAAAGAGTAAACTGTGATACTACCAGCAGTTGGCCTCCTACATCCTTTAACGAAAGATTCATCTTTTCGTCCTGATCTTCAAAGATCCTCAAGTTTATTATCTTGTCTGCCAGGTACTCAATATCCTTGTCAGTGTCTTCAGCGCCGACACCTAAGAGAACCATAAGTCCATTTTTGATCTCTCCCACAACCTGGCCATCTACAGTAACCTTTGAATAAGTCACCCTTTGAACTACTGCCCGCATTGGTAATTCCCCTTTAATATATGCTTTGTACACCTACTGCCTGTTTCTGGTAACATCAAATACACCATCAACCTTGCGTATCTTCTTAACGATTTTTTCAAGCTGCTCTGTATTTGTTATTTCCAGAGTAAGGTTCATTATGGCAATCTGATCCTTTGTTGTTCTTGCATTTATAGCCTTTAAAGGAATCTTTGCTTCTCCTATGACATTTGTTATTTCCATCAAAAGGGCTGTTCTGTCATTAGCCATAACGGTAATATCCGCTTTATAGGCCACATTATTGGCCATATACCATGCAACATCAATAAGCCTGTTGTCACCATCAATATTATTGGTGACATTGGTACAGTCACTTCTATGAACCGACACACCTCTACCCCTTGTAATATAGCCTGTGATATCATCCCCCGGAACCGGGTTGCAGCACCTGGAGATTCTAACCAGACAATTATCTATCCCCTTGACCACTATGCCATTTTCAGGAACACTTTTTCTCGCAGGCTGGTTCTTTGGCTGCATTACTGTCTCCGCCATCTGTTCTGCAAGCTCTTCGGCCTTAACAGTCTTTCTATACTCTTCCTTCAGCCTTGAAATAACCTTGTTTGCGGTCAATGCACCATAGCCTATGGCAGCGTAAAGGTCATCTAATGTATTAAAAGTGTACTTTCTAAGTATTATATCAACCCACTCGGTTTTAAACAGTTGATTAAAGGCAAGTGCTTGCTTTTTAAGCTCCTTTTCTATCATTTCCTTGCCTCTTATAATATTCTCTTCTCTTTTCTCTTTTTTAAACCACTGGTTGATCTTGTTCTTAGCCTGTGAGCTCTTGGCAATCTTTAGCCAGTCACGGCTTGGCCCGTGTACGTTTGAAGAAGTTAGAACCTCGACAATATCACCGTTTTTAAGCTCATACTCAATAGGAACAATTTTGCTGTTGACTTTTGCACCTACCATCCTGTTGCCTATGGCACTGTGAATTGCGTAGGCAAAGTCAATAGGTGTAGAGCCTGCCGGAAGACTCATTACATCACCTTTTGGAGTGAAAACAAAAACTTCGTCTGTAAATAGGTCGATCTTTAAAGTCTCCATAAACTCATTGGCATCCCGCATTTCTTTCTGCCATTCCAAAAGCCGCCTTAGCCATGCCAGCTTGTTATCTGCATTATCATCTGACGAAGCCCCCTCTTTGTACTTCCAGTGGGCTGCTATACCCACCTCCGCAACCTTGTGCATGTCCCATGTCCTTATCTGTATCTCAAAAGGAACACCTTCAGGCCCTATTACCGTTGTATGCAGCGACTGGTACATATTTGGCTTGGGCATGGCAATATAGTCCTTAAATCTTCCGGGCATTGGCTTAAAGATCTCATGAACAAGTCCTAAAACTGCGTAGCAGTCTTTAACCGAACTAACAATGACCCTGAATGCAAAAAGATCATATATCTGCTCCAGATTCTTACTCTGCTGCACCATTTTTCTGTAAATGCTGTAAAAATGCTTTGGCCTTCCATCCAGATGCGCCTCAATGCCAAGCTCGGAAGTTTTCTGCTTGAGGGTTTCCAGAATCTTTGTAATGTACTCCTCTCTTTCCTTCCTCTTCTTGGCTATCTTATCCACCAGGTCATAATATCCTTTTGGATCTATATATCTTAAACAAAGGTCTTCAAGCTCCCATTTGATCTTGGATATACCAAGCCTGTGTGCAAGGGGAGCATATATCTCCAGTGTTTCTTTCGCCTTCTCCACCTGCTTTTCAGGTGCCATATACTTTAAAGTACGCATATTGTGGAGCCTGTCTGCCAATTTAATGAGAATGACTCTAATGTCCTTGGCCATTGCAAGAAACATCTTTCTTAGATTCTCTGCCTGCTGCTCTTCCTTGGTGGTATAAGGAATCTTACCCAGCTTGGTAACCCCATCCACAAGGCTTGCTACCTCTTCCCCAAAATTTGACCTTAGCTGGTCATAGGTATAGGTGGTATCTTCAATAGTATCATGAAGTATGCCGGCAATAATAGCTGTGCAGTCTAGTTCAAGCTCTGCCAGTATATTGGCAACCTCCATAGGGTGCACAATAAAAGGCTCTCCCGAGACCCTGTGCTGCCCTTCATGCGCCTCTTTAGAAAGGGTGTAGGCTTTCTCAAGCAGAGTAAAATCGCAGTTAAGATTATATTTATTTATCTTTTTTACAAGCCGACTATAGCCATCGCTCATTAAACATTCCTCCAGGAACGTACCTTTTCTATGTAGGATAAGTGACAAGCTGCGATAATTAGACTAAAACTGAACTATGGATTCTACGTTATAACCTTTTAGTTTATCTCTACCGTTTAAGAAGGTGAGCTCAACAAAATAGACAATTCCTACAACTTCCCCGCCAAGCTCTTCTATAAGCTTTATGTTTGATTCAGTAGTACCGCCGGTTGCCAAAAGGTCATCAACAATAACAACCTTCTGACCCTTACTTACTGCATCTATATGCATCTCAAGCTTATCCACGCCATATTCAAGCTGGTACTCGACACTTATGGTCTTATAAGGGAGTTTACCCTTCTTTCTTATAGGCACAAAACCTTTTCCCATGGCGTATGCAAGAGGTGTTCCAAAGATAAAACCTCTTGATTCGGGTCCTACAATCAAATCACAGTCTCCGAAAGCTTCTATCTTTGCTTTCATGCTGTCAATACATTCCTTAAGAGCCTCTGCGTCCTGAAGCACTGTTGTAATGTCAATAAAATTGATTCCTTCCTTTGGAAAATTCATTACCTGCCTTAATTTTGACTTTAAATCCATAATAGCCTCCTTATAACAAGATTTATTTGAGCCATTTCACACTACACTCCTGTTTAAAAGCTGTTCCCTAAGCTCCTGGATACTCCTGAACAGACTTGAGTTCTCAAGGGAAGTCTTACTTTTCCCGGAATCAAGTACTGATATGGACATTCCGTATTTACCATAAGGCAGCTTTTCTAAAAGACCTAATTCCTCAAAAACCTCTATAATCCTCTTAACCTTGAAATAGTTCATGGTAATTCTATAGCTTTTAGCAATGTTTCTGGCAAAAGCAAACAGGTCATCCAAAATAAAATCCTTTCCGAAACTGGATTTTATATATTGGTAGACTGCAACCATATCATGTCTTTTTAATATAATCTCATCTTCATTAAAATTGAAATTTATTCTATTATAAACATAAACTTTACTTAAATCAATTCCACTTAACACTTCATACAAATAGTCTCTTGAAATCCAGTCACTGAGAAGAACTACTCTGTCAAAGCTTTCAAAATCCAGTTTTCCGGGCTTGGGGTTTACTACTACATACAATTCGTCATGAGCATTTAACGAAAAATCACCATAGCTTATACTGTATCTTATTTTAAAGGAAAATGGGTCACTCTCTAAGGCTTCTGTCAGCTTTTTTACACCCTCTAAAGAGTTCACAAGTACTGCCGCCCTTTCACCCTGTGAAACTAAAGCATTGATTTCTTCAGTAATTCCCCTGCCACTGTCTATCACGTCTATCTTTTCAAAGCAGCTGTTAATTATATTATCATCCTGCTTTCTATTAAAATCAATACACCCATCAAGGCTTAAGTAAAATTTATTTTCCATTATTATGTCTTCACTTAGCTTAACATCCTTTATATTAAGCTGGACACTTTCGCTGCCGTTCCATGAATTGACCTCAAGTGAGCAGGCAATGTCCAAAACATCAGATTCATCATAAATATTTATAAGGTTTCCTTTATTAAAGCCAATTGCATTAACAATAAAACCGTTATCATCAAGTCTTAGCTTAACATGCTTGTCATTTCCCACAGTTCTTATCTCACTAACCTTGATATTTCCATACTTAAATACAGGTCCGGGATTATTGGCTCCAAAAGGCGCCAGAAGTTCCAACTCCCTTGCAATATTCAAGGTCACGTCTTCCCTTTTTATACCTACATCAATCTTCACTTTTGGGATAAGGTCTGATTCCAAAAGCACGGAATCCGCGTATTCATTTATCACTTTACTGAATTCTTCAATATTATGAGCCTTAAGTGTAAGTCCTGCCGCCAGCTCATGTCCTCCGTACTTATCGAGGACACTTTCACAGTGGTTTAATGCCTTAAAAAGATTAAAACCCTCTATACTTCTTCCTGATCCCTTACCCATTCCATATTCAATAGTAATCAATACACAGGGCCGGTTGTATTTCTCTGTAATTTTTGAAGCTACTATTCCAATAATTCCATGGTGCCAGCCTTCACCCGAAACCACTATTACTTTCTTTCTCTTAATATCAGCATCTTTTTCAATGATATCTACTACTTCCTCCCAGATTGAAAGCTCCGTATCCTGCCTGTACTTATTTTGTGCATCCAATTCTTTGGCAAGTTCCACAGCTTCCGTCTCACTGTCTGTGGTAAGAAGTCTTACAGCCCTCTCGGCATCTCCAATCCTTCCGGCGGCATTTATTCTTGGCGCAATAACAAAGCTTATGACATAGGATGTGATCTTCCTGTCCTCAACGCCTGATACCTTAATAATGGATCTTAGCCCTATATTGGAGGAAGATTCAATCATGGACAGGCCATACTTCACAATGACCCTGTTCTCTCCCAAAAGGGGAACAACATCTGCAACAGTACCAAGTGCAGCCAGATCTAGGTACCGCCTTTCAAAGCCATTGAGCTTCATCTTCCCTGATAGGGCCTGGACCAGCTTAAAAGCTACTCCTACCCCCGCCAATTCCTTAAAAGGATATGCACAGTCAGGCCTTAGAGGGTTTATTACTGCATAGCCCTGGGGTAAACCCTCCTTGCATTCGTGATGGTCCGTAATAATTATATCTATGTTATTGTCTACTATATATCTTACTTCTTCAAAAGCAGTAATACCACAGTCAACAGTAATTATCAAATTAACATCCATGTCAAGGATTTTATCAATGGCGCTGATGGAGAGGCCGTATCCCTCATCCAATCTATCCGGAATAAAATAGCTTACCTTAGCCTCTTGTTTTTTTAAAAAATCATAAAGGATTGAAGTACTTGTCACACCATCTACGTCATAGTCGCCGTAAATGAGGATTTTCTCCCTATCCCTAACTGCCCGGATTATTCTATCAGCAGCCTTCTCCATATCTTTAAGCAAAAAAGGATTATGGAGGCTGTCCAGGGACGGATTTAAAAACTCTTTGATATAGCCTGCATCATCAATTCCCCTGCTCAAAAAAATTCTGGCAAGAAGATTTGAAATGCCTGCTTCTTTAGCTGTTCTATTTACTTTTTCGTCCTGTACATCATTCACAATCCAGAGCTTTTCATATTCCATCTGATCACCTGTTCTAAAAATCAAGTAGTTCAAGTATAAATACTGCAAACCAAATCTTATAAATCACATAAGCTTTATTATAAATTATTTGAATTTAATGTTCAATCCAGCTAACTATCAAAACTCCTCGAATGCTATATCAAGGATTGGATAGTTTTTGGCATCAGTATCCTCAAAGTGCCACCATTCGTTGCTGATTCTTTTAAACCCGTGTTTAACCATAATCCTTCCCAAAAGCTCCCTGTTCTCTATCTGATGCTTTGGGCAGTCTTTATAATCAAGCCTGGCCCTTTTGGTAAACTCATCATACCCTGAGGGCATTTCCAGTTCATTCCCTTCTCCATCAACAAGCGTAACATCAACTGCTGCTCCCCTATTATGTATTGATCCCTTTTTTGGGTTTGCCACAAAGGATTTATCCTCTGCTGCATCCCACAAAACCTGCTGTGCAGAAAAAGGCCTGTATGCATCAAATATCTTTATCCTGTAGCCAAGTTTTTTAAACTCATTGTTTGCTGCTATAAGCTTTTTGGCTGTACTTTTATGAATAAGGCACATGGATTTGGTATAAATCTTTTTGCCAGTAAAATTATCTTCTGTAGCGTATTTGATATCCAGAACAAAAGAATCATCAATTCTGACTAACTCTATAAGACCCTCTATTTCCGGTGGATCTTCCTTATCGTCATCTATTTGAGGACTAGAAGCTGGGGACGCAGTTGCCTGCGGACTGACAGTGGGAGCTGTAGTTGCTTTAGGGCTAAGTGTTGGAACTTCAGTTATCACTGGAGATGGCCCCGAAGTATTGAGGTCGACATACAAATCAGTATAAGGCGCCTTATCCTGACCGGGATAGTAAAGGGTGATCATAAATGCAGCAAAAAACGCAAAAATAAATAAAGCTACTGATATGATTTTCTTCATAACCTATTATCCCTCCCCACTTACACTATACAAAAAAGCTCGATTTTCATCGAGCTTTTTTTATCCTATTAATTTCTTTACAATCTGATTAACCATTTTTCCGTCAGCCCTGCCTTTTATCTTAGGCAGTACTGCTTGCATTATCTTACCTATGTCTTTGGCCGAACTTGCTCCAGTTTCTTGGATCGTATCTTTTACAATAACCTCTAGTTCTTCTTCAGTTAGCTGCTTAGGTAAGTACTGCAGTAGTACATCTATTTCAGCTTTCAAATTATCTACTAGATCCTGCCTTCCAGCCTTTTCAAACTCCGGAAGTGCATCCCTTCTCTTCTTTACTTCTTTAGCAATTATTTCTAATATACCATCGTCGTCAAGGGTAATTCTACTATCCTTCTCAATCTGAAGCACCGCCGACCTAGCCATTTGGACTGTATTCTTCTTAATCGTATCCTTATCCCTCATGGCAATTTTCATGTCTTCTAAAAGTCTTTCTTTAAGGGACATCCTTATGTTCCTCCCTTATTTAAACTTTCTTTTTCTTGCGGCTTCAGATTTCTTCTTCCTTTTTACACTTGGCTTCTCATAATGCTCCCTTTTTCTTACTTCTGCCAATACGCCTGCCTTAGCGCATTGCCTCTTAAACCTTTTAAGAGCACTGTCGAGAGACTCATTCTCTTTAACTCTAACTTCAGACACGTATTTCCCTCCCTCCGATGGTAGCAATTGTGCCAAGACTAAACTACATATCTTAGTGTGGATTTTATTGGGAACTAAGCTAAATATAGCACACCTTATATTATATATTACTGCCTAAACGCGTGTCAACAATTATTTTTACTAATATTCACGCCTTATCTGACATTATTTCACTCTTCAATAAATTTATTCCGCTTTATTTTTCTTACAATATGTGTTAAAATATTCCTCGACTGCTATAAATATACTATTATTTGGCATTCTCTTTCTTGTTGTTTCATATTTTATATCTCATTATATAACATCCAAGCACACTGAGCTACACAATTTTAAAGAATATTTATGGATTCTTGTTGTATTTATACCGGTATGGCTTTTTAGTATGAATTTTCTCCTCATAAGTGTATTTGTCAACTGAAAATCGGTTCTTTCCAGAGTTAGTTGATTTTCCGCATTTTTTCAAGCCGGAGAATTTTAGTTCTTAACGTTTCAAAACTGCACCGGCCATACATAATTCGTTTTATTACCTTCAATTTGTTAATATTACCTTCCGCAAGACCATTATTATATTCATATTTTACCGCATTCCTTACAGCATCCAAATCCCTTTCAAGTCCACATATAAAACTGTCTATTTCCGGTATATTTAGCTCTTTTGCCTTATCCATCCATTTATCGAGTGCACCAACATTTTTAGTAGTTACAATATCCCTAAAACCCCATATTATGTTATGTGTCTTTTCAAAACACGGATATTCATTGCATATGCTTTCAAATTGCTCCTGACTGATTGACTTTACAGCTTCTACCGGGTGATATAAAAGCTTAAAAATATCTTTTCTTTCAATTGTTTCCGTGTTTCTTCCACCTTTTCTGCTTCTATCATAATAATATTTTCTCCGCCTTTTCCAGTCTGTTATATAGTGCCGAACAGTTGATGCTGAACCGTTATATCCCATTTCACGTATTATTTTCTCAATATTAGAACCCATAACCCCTTTCTCAAAGCATGCATCAATCTCTTTTATATATGGTATTAGTTTACCGCTTTTCTTTTTGCCATAGGAAGCATGGACTGGATTGAAATTTTCATCAAGATAGTTGCGGATTGTAGATGTATTAAGTCGGGTACGCCTTGATATCTCACGGTTACTGCAACCTATTTTTTTTAGTTCACGTACTTCGTTCACTCGTTCCATTTTTTGTTTTACTTTTCCTTCGTGTACATCCTTCATTTTTGTCTAGAAAGAAGATTTTCTTCCTTCAGGTGTCATTTCCATCAGCTTATCATAGGCCCGTACATCCATATTTATGCTTCGGCATATCGCTGTTTTACATTTTCCTGCTGCTAGAAATTGTTCAATCTGTTCATACTTTTCCTCTAATGTAAGTTTCCTATTTTCATCTGCCTGCCTAATTGTTTCTATTTCTTCATTTGAAGGTTCCTGATAGATCTTCTGTATTAAGGTTTGCTGCTTTAGTTTCTTTTTAAGATATTCCGTTCCGTATGAAGTAAGATTCTTCAATAAGTGAAAACGGTCACTTACTTGTAGAGCTCCCGGGTGCGCATCTGCAATTGCGTTATTATAGGTAACAGATCCATCTCTCGATATCACATGAAGATTTGGGTATGTTTTTAGCCATTCGCAGACAGCTTCATATTCTCTTGAACTTATTATATCAAGTATTTGATGTGTGGATATATCTACCATAATTGTTCCATAGTTTTTACGTTTCTTAATAGCAAAATCATCAATGCACACAACTGTTACAGTCTCCTTATCAATAACAGGTGTTTCTTTTTTTTAAGAGGTTGCAGATAGTACTTTTGCCCACATCCACAACATTCTTCCTCAGAGTTTCAGATGCCGCAATAGAACTGCAGTTTAATGCCAGTCGTACAATTTGATCATCAAGGCGTCGTGTCTTCTTTGCTTTATTTGAAAGGAAATCAAATCTTTCTGCAAAAGTAGTATGATTACAGTCAGGATTATTACAAAACATCTTTCTATTACGTATAATAATAAACACTTTATTACCTTGTATTGGAAGATCCTGAAAGATTCTGCTATATGTGGAGTGCGTTTTTGATGATGGCCTACTGCAAAATGGACACATTACTTCTTCTCGGTTGGAAGCTACTGTTATATAGCATTTGTCTTCGATAATTTCATGACGAATGTAGTCCAGGTTTTGATCTAACTGTTTAATAAACTCATCCATGAAATAACCTCTTTTCTTTTTTCTTTTGTTAATACTTTCTCATTGTATCATACTTTTAACACCAATTCAACTAACTCTGGAAAGAACCACTTTTAAGTTACTACAAACATTTGTAATAACTGGAACGTTTAATACCAGAAACACTTAGCAAAATTTGCAAGGGGAAATCTTTTCTTAATATATCTATTACTTCGTAGTATGTTTTTTTTTAATAACATTTATATTTAATTCTAC
>JBMOLK010000325.1:0-3677 GCA_049325575.1 Bacillota bacterium
GGTAGGCCCTATCATTGTTATTTCTTTTATTGGATTAAGAGGGGTTATGCTTAAACCATATCTTCTCTTTAAGTACTTAACAGGGTCTAGATAATTCGGGTTAAATATTTTTAGAGCAGCTGCAGGAAGGCCAAAAACCTCACCAATATAGTCTTTTTTTTCAAAGATGGTGGGTATTATGCCGTTCCTTTTAAGCTCAAGAGCGCAACTAAGCCCCGCAGCCCCTGCCCCGATTATTGCAACCTTCATATTCATCACTGTCCTTCATAAAAATTCCAGTATTACTTTTACATTTCTTCCTTTTAAATTCATAAGAATAATATTTGCAGCTGTAAGAAAAAATATTTTATATATGTGAATGATATTATTGATAATTAAGTTTAATTTTACATTTATTATGGAGGATGGTTCATGGAAAAACTTTCGCAGGAGTATATCCTAACCATGGTGTTTAACGAATCATTAGACAGGGAAGATCTTCTTTTAAAAAAATATGATGAGTATTATGCGGCTATAAAAGATAAGGAGCTTAAAAATATAATAAAGGAATTTACAAGAAATTCAGAAGAGCATATTAAAATAATGAAGGATAAGATGATTGCGCTTAATATAAAGAAATCTTAAATTTATTTTTCAGAGTTTAAAAACAGTATTTGAAGGAAGGGTGATGTTCTTGGACCAGGTAGATATGCTAAAGGACTTACTACAATATAGAATCTCAAATCAAATATTTTATAACGAAAATCTTATAACAATTAGAAATCCGGAGGTAAGGCAGGTATTTACCCAGCTTAGGGATGATGAGATGCGAGCTATAGTAAAGCTCCAGCAAAAAATTGAGAGGCTCCAGGCCTCACCAGGGATAGTCTCCAAGATATTCCCTACAAAGCCCCGGTACTAGAGATACTCACATTTAGAAGTAAAATTTCCGGGAGGGGAGAAGTATCGATGCAATGGATTATACTGTTTATAGTCAGCTGGATATTGTTCTTCCTTCTTGTTGACTACAAAGAGCTGAAAACCAATATATGGTGCGGAGTTCTGGCTGTAGGTATGCAGCTTTCCATAGATACTCACTCAATAAAGCACGGGTCATATGAAATAATTAATCCCGCTGTCAGTATATGGGGCTCTTCCCTGTGCTTTGTTCTTGGACCTGTACTTGTAGTAGCTACCCTGCTTGCGCAGTACTTTCCTGGTAGCAAATGGTTAAGAATAATAAGCGTTTTTGTATTCTCCGCCCTTTACTCCATACAGGAGCTCCTACTATTGCTTAGCGGTGCTCTTAGCTATCTGGACTGGCATTTTGTAGACAGTCTCGTAGTGAACACTATAGTAATGGCCACGCTGGGATGGTTTTCCATAGTAGTTTTGGATAAGAAAGGAGTTGCCATTAAATGAGTATTTTAGTATATACAATTTTAACCCTTGTAAACGGCTTGCTTGTATTTGCATGGTTTAAATTTCTAAAAAAATTCGGAGGTTAGTAAAGTGAAGGTAGCTATAATAGGTGCAGGAGTAGCCGGTCTTTCATGTGCACATGAACTGGAAAGGCATGGCATAAGCCCTGTCATATATGAAAGAAACAGCTATATAGGTGACCAGTACAGCCATGTCAGTGCACTCCTTGAGATACAGCACAGGCCCATTAAGGATGCATTAAAATATTTCAAGAAAGAATTTGGTATTAATGTTACACCTGTAAATACCATTAACAATCTTACACACTTTTCACCTAATAAGACAACGGTGATTAAAGGTAAGTTTGGATACTTTATAAAAAGAGGCAGAGAATCGGATACTTTATTTCACCAGCTCCATTCACAGCTTAGGACCACCAGGATAAACTTCAGTGTTTTTGGTGATTATGAACCCCTCTCAAAAGAATATGATTATGTAGTTGTTGCAAACGGTAATGCTTCATTTGCAAAGGAGCTGGGCTGCTGGCATGAAACGGTAAAGACTTACGTCAGGGGCGCAGTTGTACTGGGTGATTTTGATCCTAATACACTGGTAATGTGGATTAATAAAGACTACTGTAAAAACGGTTATGCATATCTTACTCCTTATGATAATAGGAAAGCATCAATTATACTGGTTGTAACAGATGTAAATGAAAGGGAAGTAGACCACTACTGGGAACTGTTCCTATACTATGAAAATATTAAATATACCATTATAGAAGAGTTCAAGCAGGCTCACGATACCGGATTTGCCTACCCTCACAGGGTAGGTAACCTTTACCTGGCAGGCAATGCAGGTGGAGCAATAGATCCTTTCCTTGGCTTCGGACAGTTGAGCTCAATAACCATGGGAGTAATGGCTGCCCGGTCAATTGTTAACGGTACCGACTATGAAAAACTGGTCAAAATTATTGTACGGCATAACAATCAGCTATATCAGATGAGAAAGGCATTTAATAATGCCGATAATGATATGTATGATCTAAGTGTGACCTCCATAGGACTTCCAGGTATCAAACATCTGTTTTATTATACAAATTTAAATATAATAAAGAGTGGAGCTTTTGTCCTCAAGCTGGCAGCAAAGATAAGAGAAGAAAGAAACTGAATCATCTGCCAGTGCTACGATAGCTTAAACTCCACCCTTCTGCTGCTTAAATATTTGTAAAGGAAATATACCCATAAATAGGTTACCAAATAGGTAATTACAGACCAGGGTACAGGCCTCCAGCCCGTAAACACAATAGTCCCGGACACTATACTTAAATATTCAAAAATCAGCATGGCAGCAATCCAGACAGCAGTATAACCTAAAGCTGCTTTTCCATTTCTCGGAAGGAAAAGTGTGTAAATAATGTTTAAGGCCGGATAAAGCAGTACTCCTGCGAGAACAATATAAATAATTGAATCCCTGGGATTAAGATAATAATAAAGTCCAAAATAACCGCCTAGAACAGTTTCATAGACCAGTGTATATGCAATTGTTGCAATACCGATTACAAAGCTTCTAAAATCCAAAGGCCTGAAATAAGTACTTATAATAAGAATAATCAACACAACTGCTATTGAAAAATAAAAAAACAAGTATTCCATTTCTATCACCCCAAGTTATTATTCTCAATATTATAAAGAATAAACATTCCACATCCTGAAGTTGAATTTAATATTTATATCGATTTGTCGGCTGGCTTCTTGTTTCTAAAGACAGATATTATAAGAAGGAAAGCAGGCAGTATAAAAGCTATGACTAAACTATACAGCGGAAAAATAAAGTGTAGAAAATGGGTAAACTCCATTATACTCCTTGAAACAACCATAGAAAAAGAAATAATTATTATTCCAGCAGGTACTATTAGCTGTTTGTAAGCTTTTAAGCCTAAAAGCTGTACAAGACCCGTTACAAAAACATAATAAAAAACTGCTAGCTTTATAAAAATACCCGCTATCCAGACACCCATTATACTTATATCAAGCCCACGAAAATACTCCCCTAAACTTGCAAACCTTACGAACTGAAGTGCGGGAAATATAAAGTTCTTTGTAATAGGGCCAAACAGTGCCACTGTCAAAACACCCATTTCAAGGCCTATTCCCAGCATTATAATTGAAATTGTCGTATTTCTTCTAATCCTTTTACTGTCTTTTACAAGCGGAACCAGCTGCAAGACTATAACAGACTCAATCAGCCAGGTTTGTATTAGCAATGCTCCCCTT
>JBMOLK010000326.1:0-30816 GCA_049325575.1 Bacillota bacterium
TGTAGGCATACTTTCTACTAATGACCATGTATCCGTTAAAGGATCATACTCCTCAACTATTCCAAGACTTCCCAAAACAGGGTTCACACCTCCCATGACGTAAATCTTTCCGTTTACAACGGCTGCGGATGGCGCCATTCTAGGTATCATCATGCTGGATTTTTGAGTCCAGACATCCCTTACAGGGTCATATTCTTCAACGGTATTTAAGATATACCCGCCGGTATTATCAAATCTTAAGCCACCAATAGCATAAATTTTTCCGTTTACAACGGCTGCTGTTAGGCATGACCTGGATGTGGGCATACTTGCCTTTGGTATACAAGACCTTGTAACCGGATCAAACACATCTAAATTATTCAAGTAGTCGTATTCATTTTCACCGCCAATTACGTAAATCCTGTCGTTTAACACAGCAGTAGCCATGCTTGCCCTGCCTGAAGATAAAGTGCTTAAATGATTCCAGGATTGTGAGCCTGGATGATATTCATATATCTCGGGTTTATAAATAAGATTGTCATATATATCGGGACCAAATCCGCCAACAGCATATAACTTGCCATTTAAGGAAGCTAAAGACCCTCCCGCACTTTGAGTAGAGAGCCCTGGAGAAGCTGACCATATATCGGAAACAGGGTTATACTTTTCTACTGTATTTATAATGCTTCCACTTGACAGCATGCCTCCAGCCACATATATTTCTCCATTTAGCTCAGTTACTCCCATACCAAAGCGTGTGGTAGGCATATTTGTTTTACTGCTCCATCTTCCTCCCTCTTTCGATGGATAAAGATGCTCTTTGGGAACTATTTCTTTTTGCTGCGTTTGGCTGCTCCACCAAAGCTGTGCTTTTGAGACACCCAAACTCTCATAGTATTCCATTCTGATGTTGTATTTGTGATTTGCATTAAGACTGATCGTTCCTGCCGACTCTGTGATACCCTTGTCTCTCCAATCATCTATAATAAGCTGCCCATCAATCCAGAGCCTTATTCCGTCTCCTGCATTGGCATAGAAGGTATATTCTTCAGTATACTTTGGCTCTACATACCCTGTCCATCTGACGGAGAAAGTGTCATTCTCCATATATTCACCCGGTGCTCCAGCATTCCAGTCGAAATTCACCGTTTCATCAATCCAGGCCCCGTAGTAGCCCGAAAAATTCATGTTATCATAATACTCTCCCAAAAGACCGGTCCCCATGCCCGGTTCAAGTGTTGATCCAATTACTGCCTCACTCCACGTAGGCTGCGGGCCTTCAATTTTCGATCTTACCCTGAACATATGTATTGATCCGGGAGTTAATTCCTCATGGATGTAGTAAGTTGCCTCTGTTACTGTCTTAGTTACCTCGCGGTCTATCTCCACCTCATAGCTGTTGACACCTTCGATGCTGTCCCATGATAAGGTTATGCTGTTATCTGTAACTGAAGTATCTAATCCTGAAGGTATATAGCCTGACATTACAGCTATCCTCTTATTGGTATTGTCAAAAGCAGCACCTGCATCCAATAATCCCTTAACCTTGTCCTTTAACGATTTGACTTCAACTACATTCTCTTTTAACCTGTTTAAGATTTGAGTGTTTGACGCCTGTGAATAATAGCTTTTAAGAAGTGCACACACACCTGCTACAAAAGGCGCAGACATGGATGTCCCATCCATGTAACCATAACTGTTGTCCGGCAATGTACTCAATATATCTACCCCTGGAGCTGCTACATCAACATCACTTCCATAGTTTGAGAACTCTGCCAGGCTCCCTCTGCTGTCTACTGCGGCAACGGAAATTACATTGGGAAGGTCAAAACCTGCCGGATACGCCCTTGTATAATTAATGTCACAGGTGTCATTTCCAACAGCACAAACAAAAATAATGTCTGATCTTCTCATCCTGTCGTATAAAGCCGGGTTGTTATGGTAACTTCCCCAGCTGCAGTTGATTATTTTTACGCCAAGGCTTTCAGCATAATCAATTGCGGCAATAGCTTTATCCGTATCAAGGCCCTCATTTTCGTCACCGATTTTGAGGGGAAGTATTTTAACATTTGGAGCAACCCCTACAACTCCCTGTCCATTGGATGCAGCAGATATGATCCCTGCCACATGAGTTCCATGTGCATCCCACACGGCTGAATCAAATACCGTGTTATCATTAGAGTAAAAATCCCATCCTGCTATGTCGTCTATATAACCGTTGCCGTCATCATCAATACCATTATTGGCTGTTTCACGGATATTGCGGTATATGTTAGCCGATAGATCCGGGTGATTAATATCTATCCCAGTGTCAATAACCCCCACAATAACGTCACTACTTCCCATGGTCAAGTCCCAGGCAGGTAAAACATTTATATCCATGCCATATTCATTGTAAATCCTAGCTAAATTGAAAAGACCCCACTGCCCTCTAAATTCAGGATCATTGGGAATTGAAAAAAGCTGTAATTTATAGTTTGGCTGTACGTACTCTACTCCGGAATTGTTTTTAAATTCCTCTATGACCTCATCAATATTATCGTCCTTTCCTATCTCCAATACCTCAATTTGGTGTTTTCTAAGCCTGTTTTTCAGTTTAAAAGAAGAAATGGAAAGCTTCTTCTGAATTGAACTTTTTATGTACTCACCCTTTTCTTCATCCTTATACTTTACTATTATCTCCTTATTTTCTGTCTCACTCCACTTCTTATGCTTCTCTTCATAAAAATGTTTGTAACCTGCTGTCTCTCCCTTGCTGTCGGCAAACGCAGTAACCCCCGATGCAAAAATACTGGTCAGGCAAAATACACCGGCAATAATCCTTGTAGTTATTCTCTTTAGACTTCTCATGTTACACCCCTTTACTAAAATCAAATTAAATATTTAAACTCTTACTGAGCCTAAATTCCATATTTCTTATCTACTTTCTTTGCAATATCATATGTATTTCCATAAAAAACTAAAACAGGCTATTTTATTATACCATGATTGTCTAAAAAATCCAGTTTAGCATATTAATTTTTTTGCTTTTTTTATATTAAATTTGAGCTTTTCAAACAGAAATCAAAGATTTTTTATATCTTAGAAACAAATTCTAAATAAGGCATTTATCTTCGTACCTTTTTTATTATAAAAAAACGATACAATGAAAATAATAATAACGGAGGGATTTTAAATGAATCAGGTAAGACATTACAGGAAATATCCAAGAACCCAAGTAAAACAGGATACACATGATGAAGAGTGGACAATTAACTTAAGTGCAGTAGCAGCTGCCGGAATACTGGCATTTACATTTGCTAAAGGTATGTTTTGGGGATATATGCTAAAAAAGAGATTCAGATAACAGGGAGGGTGTTTAGTCCTCCTTGTTTTTTTAGGACAAAAAATTATACCTAAGTATCAAGTCTTATTTATTAATTTAAATATTCTATTCTCGGTTTTATATCAAGCCTATCAAGTATTAGATAGTATTCTTCTTCAGTCAAATAACTGGGATCTTTACCTGATATACTAACCAGAATTGCCTCTATCACGTTGGTTCCAAAGGATCTTCCATCCAAATCAGGTGTAGTGGTTACAAGTATACTCACTCCCCTTTTGCCCAGCATTTCAACATCAGAAGAAGTTACAGTATTTGTAATTATTACTTTGCCTTTCATGTTTTGCGGCATATACTTCTTTATATAGTGAAAGTCACCTGCAATAATATCTGCATTATTGTAGTATTTTGAAAACCTTTCATGATTTATTTTACTTTGCTTATCTCCGGTAGGGTAGAGAACTTTAAAAGGTATTCTGGATATAACCGGCATTGCAGTTCTTAGAATTAATCTGAACATATCAATGTTCTTAATAGGTAATGGAATGCCAAGGGCAAAGATAAAATCTCCTAAAACAACATCACACTTACTGTTTATGAGTGCCTGCGCCATTTTAAACCTGTCGGCAGCACAGGTTATCAGAGCTTTCCTGCCCTTTAAATCAATTATATTATTATCCTTCAAATAGTTTATAACCTTGTACTCAAGCGTATTTTTTATACCTGTCCCATCAACCAATGGGGTATTTTTGGCTGCCTCCTTAATTGGTATCGCGTCTTTTATTACATACCTCCTACCTTCAAGCGCCGTAAGGTATATATCTATTCCGCCCATTCCAAATGCATCGACTTTACCGTCCAGGTCTCTTATAATCCGGATTGCTTTATTTATGTCCCCGTCTGTTCCAATTCTTTGTATATGATACTTTTCGCCCAGAATCTCCGTTTCAACCGACTTATCTCTGGAAGAAGCACCTATACTTACACTGACAATCTTCTTCATACTAAACAAATCACTCCATTGACATGTCCTAAATCTATATAATATTATTAATATTCCTGATATTGATGTAATATTTATAAAAAGCAGTTTTACGATTTACATACCTTAACCCGTGAGATTCTCTTCTCGTCCACCTTCTCTACTTTGAAAACTACGGTATCCAGTTCGATCACCGGTTTTTCTTCCTCTTCGGGTATTCTGCCCAAATAACCCGTTAAAAATCCCCCTAGAGTTCCGTATTCTTCAACAGGTAATTCAACATTCAAAACTTCCTTAACACTATCAAGGCTGGTTCTGCCATCGATAATATAAGTATTTTCATCAACCTTCTGAATTTCAACCTCATCCTCATCGTGTTCATCAAAAATATTCCCAACAATTTCTTCCACCAGATCTTCCAAGGTAACAATTCCTGCCGTACCCCCATACTCGTCAATAGCAACAGCCATGTGAACCTTGGACTTTTGAAGCTCCCTGAAAAGATCATTAGTTTTTTTGGATTGAGGCACAAAGTAAGGCTTTCGAAGTATCTTCCTAAGTTCAAAGCTTTCCTGTTCTTCATCGCTGACTATGTAATGTATCAAGTCCTTAACATGCAGTATACCAACTATATTATCTATAGTTTCATCATACACAGGAATTCTTGTAAACTTTTCATTATTAATTAGAGCTAAAACTCCACTTAAACTGCTGTCTACCGGGACACCTACAATATGTGTCCTGTGTGTCATTATTTCGGAGACTACAGTATCATTAAATTCAAAGATATTATCTATCATTTCTTTTTCTGCTCTTAGTATAACTCCCTTTTCCTCACCGACATCCACCATCATCCTTATTTCCTCCTCGGTTATTAGCTCCTCGTCAGCATGAGGATTTCCTCCAAATAGTTTTATAAAAAAGTTAGTAGAAAAAGTAAGGAGATTTACAAAAGGAGTTGTTAATTTTGATAAAAATTTCAAGGGGCCTGCAGTAATTCTTGAAACTCTCTCCGGTTTTTGCATGGCAACCCTTTTGGGGATCAGCTCTCCAAAAACCAAAGTTATATATGACAGCACAACAGTAATAACTATAATGCTCACAAACTTCACCAGAGCAGGTGATACGGGAACATTGGCAAAAGCACCGGCTATCCTTTCGGCAAAGCTTTCGGCTGCAACAGCACTGGCTAAAAGACCGGACAATGTAATACCCACCTGTATTGTCGCAAGAAATCTGCTTGGCTCTTTTATCAGGCTTTGAAGTATTATTGCTTTTTTGTCTCCTTCCTGGGCCAACTTCTCAATTTTCTTATCATTTAAGGAGATAATGGCTATCTCTGATGCTGCAAAAAATCCATTTAATCCCACAAGAAAAAAAAGTATGAATATTTGAATTATTAGTCCGCCATCAAACATTACCGTTGTCTCTCCTTCTTGTCCTAATCAAGTGAATCTTGACTCATCTTTACAAATTTATAAACCAGTGCTTTTAATCAACAATTTTCCAGCCGTCCACAGTATTAAAAATGCACTTCATATGCATTTGCCTCCGGTGCTCCAGAAAAGAATTACGTTACGATGTACAAAATATCTATCTAAGTTTAAAGTATTCTCTTGCTTTTAAAACATCCTTTTCCATTTGTATAATAAGCTCATTAACACTATCAAATTTCTCTTCTTCTCTTATTTTAAAAATGAAAAAAACTTCTATACTGCTGCCATAAATATCTTCTTCAAAGTCTAGTATATGAGTTTCAACACTAATATTCTTACAATCTGTAAAAGTAGGATTATTCCCTATATTTGTCAAACTGTTGTATAGTCTTCCTCCAATAAGTGTTTTTGAAATATATACTCCTCTGTCAGGTAAAACAAGATAACTTTCCGGATAAATATTGGCTGTTGGAAACCCCAATGTATTTCCCACTCTTCTCCCTTTTTCAACCTTCCCGGTTATTGAATAATGTCTTCCCAGAAGATTGAATACCTTATCCATATCACCCTTTGCAATATATTTTCTAATAAGTGTACTGCTTACCACATCATTACCCGACTTTATTGGGGGTATTATTACCACCCTGAAATTGTGCTCTTTTCCAAGCTCGGTCAGAAGGCTTACATCTCCCTGACCTTTATAGCCAAATCTGTAATCCACTCCTGCCACAGCAAGTTTCATATTAAGTCTTTTTACAAGAATATCTTCCACAAAAACTTCCGGTTTTATTCTTGAATAAGTCTCATCAAATTCGTCAAAATACAAGTAATCAAGCCTGGTCTGACCAAGCAACTCCACTTTTTTATTCACTGTAGTAATTAAGGGGGTAAATAGTTTTTTTCTGATGATGTTTTCCGGGTGCTTGGAAAATGTATAAACTATCGAATCCAGATAGTCCAGAGTTGATTCACTTATGAGAGTATTAATTAACGCCATATGTCCTATATGTAAGCCGTCAAAGTTTCCCAAGCCTACCCCTGTAGGCTTATTAAATCTATTATTTTCCTGCCATCCATATATTACTTTCATACGTTTCCCTTTTATATCGTTTGTCATATCTTGTTTATCTACTTTTACAGTTCGATCTCTTTAATAAAACCTGGCTGATTATATAAAAAATTTTTTAACCTTAAGAGACAGACCCTTGTTAGCATTTAAAACAATTTCCCCAAGGGCTAAAAATTCACCCGTCTCACTATAGACCCTTATCTTCTCTGGCCTATTAAAAAGCTTATTATTTAAATCAATAAACATGCCATTCATAAACCTTTTCTTATCCATTCCGCTTAGTACTATCTCTTTATAATTATTAAAAACCTCGTCAACACCCATAATCTTTTGAGTCAAGCTTCTATCCTGCGCCAATAATTTTATTTCTTCCAGGGTTAATGTGCTATCAAGGCCAAATGTACCTGCTTTCATCCTTACAAGGAATGACATGTGCCCGCCACACCCCAGCATATCTCCTATATCCGAACATAAAGTTCTTATATATGTTCCCTTAGAGCAGCCTACATCAAAAACTACCCTGCTGCCCTTTATATCAACAATATCTATATAATATATTTCAACCTCTCTAGGATTGCGTTCAATTTCAATTCCGCTTCTGGCAATTTCATAGAGCTTTTGCCCATTAACTTTTATGGCAGAATACATGGGTGGAATTTGATTGTATTTACCCACAAATGCTTTAACAGCATTAAGAATTTCATCGCGTGAAGCATTAACTTCACTCTTTCTTACAACATTTCCCGTAGCATCCTGGGTATCGGTTGAAACACCCAGAGTTAGCTCTGCCCTATATACTTTGTCTTTGTCAATCAAGTATTCAATTGCCTTTGTAGCTTTACCCACACATATAGGTAATACCCCTACAGCAGCCGGGTCTAAAGTTCCAGTATGTCCTATCTTCTTTATTTTCAATATGCTTCTTAAATAGCCTACCACATCAAATGAAGTCATCCCCGCCGGCTTTAACACATTAAGTATTCCATCCATATTTATAAGACTTCCTTAATCTCCTTTAAAAGCATTTCCCTTATCTCGTTTATATCACCTTTAATCGTACAGCCTGCTGCTCTTTTATGCCCGCCCCCTGAATGTCTGTTTGCAATAGCCGATACATCAACATAGTTCTTTGACCTGAAATTAATCTTAAATTCTTCTCTATCCCTCTGTCTGATAAGAATTGCAACCTCTACACCGCTGATATTTCTACCAATATTCACCAGTCCGTCACAATCCTCTTCCCTTGCACCAGCATTTTTAATCATGTCATCTGTAACATTGATAAAAGCAACTTTACCGTTTTCCAGTATCTTAAGGCTGTCAACAGCCACACCCATAAGCTTTACTTTAGATAGAGATGTAGTTTCAAATACCAGCTGGGAAATATCTGCAACATCTACGCCGTTATTTATAAGGTCTGCAGTTATCTGATGTGTAACCGAAGTAGTGTTACTGTATCTGAATCCCCCGGTATCTGTTGCTATTGCCACGTAAAGACATGTGGCGATAGATTTATCAAGCTCAAGTCCCATCATCTTAATAAGCTGGTATATCATCTCACCTACAGCAGATGAACCTGTCTTAACAAGATTGAATTTTGCAAACTCCGTATTTGTTGTGTGGTGGTCCATATTCACTGTAGTATCAGCATCATTAAATATTTCAACTCTTTTTCCGAGCCGTTCCATATCACCTGTATCCAACGTGATTACAAGGTCATATTTTTGGGGTTTTATGTCATAAACCCTTACATATTCCTTACCCGGTAAAAAACCATACCCTAAGGGAATCTCTTCTTCAATATAAACTGTTGGCTCCTTGCTTAGTTTTTTAAGCGCCAAAGCAAGTGCCAGACTTGAACCTAATGCATCTCCGTCAACTGAAACATGAGGCAGTATAGCTATTCTATCCACATCATTTATGGCGGAAATAATACTGTTCTCAATCATCTTAAAACCTCTCATTACCAGCATTTATTAATATAAAACCACTATTCTGTAAATTACGCAGGTTTATTATGCAATTTACAGAATACCAGTACCTCGTAACGTAATTCTTTTCTAGAGTATACGAGTCACTAGCACATGACTTCACTCTCTTTAGTAAGAAAACAATGTATGTGATTAATCGTGAATCATGCAACTGTAATACTACTTAAAGGTTGAGGACACAAAATCCTCAACCCTTATAATTATTTCAATAAGCTTATTCATCGTGTTTTGAAGTCTCACTTATGAGCCTTGTTATATATGCTCCCTGTTCAATAGAGTTATCAAGCTCAAAATGAATTTCCGGTGTATACCTAAGTTGAATTCTGTGTCCGATTTCACGTCTTATAAAACCGGCTGCACTTTTAAGTCCTTCAATGGAGCTTGCTTTTTCTGCATCGCTGCCCAAAACACTTACATATACTTTTGCATAACGCAAATCTTTTGTTACGTTTACACGCGTTATACTAATAAGCTTTGAAAGCCTTGGATCCTTTAATTCATTTTGTATAATACTGCTAAGCTCTTTTCTTACCTCTTCGGAAATACGCATAATTCTATCCATCAAAAACAACTCCTAAAACGCCAACAAATTATTATTATCTTTCTACCTCTTCCATAGCAAAGGCTTCAATAACATCGCCTACCTTAAGGTCATTGAACTTCTCCAGTGACAACCCGCACTCATAGCCTTGTGCAACTTCTTTAGCGTCATCTTTAAATCTCTTAAGTGAAGCAAGCTTGCCTTCGTGAACAACAATTCCATCCCTTACAAGTCTCACTTCGGAATTTCTCACAACTTTACCGTCGGTTACATAGCCTCCGCCGATGGTACCAATACCCGAAACCTTAAACGTTTGCCTTATTTCTATGTGGCCCAGCACAACTTCCTTAAACGTAGGCTCAAGCATACCTTTCATCGCAGCCTGAATATCTTCGATGGCGTTGTAAATAATTCTGTACAGCCTTAAGTCAACTCCTGCATCCTTTGCCGCATCAACTACATTGGCAGCAGGTCTCACATTAAACCCAATAATTATTGCATTTGACACTTGTGCCAAAGTAACATCGGACTCTGTCACAGATCCGACTCCACCGTGTATAATCTTGACTCTTACTTCTTCATTGCTAAGCTTTTCAAGAGACTGCTTTACAGCTTCGACAGATCCCTGGACATCAGCTTTAACAATTATATTAAGGTCTTTAACCTTACCTTCTTTAATCTGGTTAAACAAGTCATCAAGAGATACTCTTGCAGTAGATTTTAACTGCTGTTCTCTTTGCTTTAACCTTCTCTTCTCTGCAAGCTGCTTAGCTATTTTCTCATCAGTTATTGCATAGAATATTTCTCCTGCCTCAGGTACTTCAGGAAGACCCAGTATCTCAACCGGTGTAGACGGTCCTGCCTTCTTGATCCTATGTCCCTTATCATCTACCATTGCCCTTATTCTGCCCACTATAGTACCTGTAACAATAGCATCTCCTGTATTCAGCGTTCCTCTTTGCACAAGTACTGTTGCAATAGGACCTCTATCCTTATCAAGTTTGGCTTCTATAACAGTACCCTTTGCCTGTCTGTCAGGGTCTGCCTTAAGTTCCAGCATATCGGCAGCCAGAAGTACCATCTCCAGTAGGTGGTCAATATTGGTTCGTTGTTTGGCGGAAACTTCTACACAGATTGTATCGCCTCCCCATTCTTCCACAACAAGACCATGCTCGGTAAGCTCCTGCTTAACCCTGTCAGGGTTGGCACCAGGCTTATCAATCTTATTAACTGCAACAATTATTGTAACATTTGCTGCCTTGGCATGGTTAATTGCTTCAACCGTTTGAGGCATAACGCCATCATCAGCTGCCACAACAAGTATTGCCACGTCTGTAACCTGTGCTCCTCTTGCCCTCATAGCTGTAAAAGCTTCATGACCTGGTGTATCAAGGAAAGTAATATTCCTGTTGTTAACCTTAACCATATAAGCTCCAATATGCTGAGTAATACCTCCTGCTTCACTTTCTGTTACATTTGTTTCCTTTATTGCATCAAGAAGTGAAGTTTTTCCATGGTCAACATGGCCCATTACCACGACCACAGGCGGTCTTGGCTCCAACTTTGCTTCATCCGCTTCATCGGAGTCATCAAAGAGAATATCTTCTTCATTAACAACAACTTCTTTTTCAGCCTTCACACCAAACTCGTCTGATATAATAGCTGCAGTATCAAAATCCAGTTCCTGATTCAGCGTAGCCAGTATACCTAAGCCCATCAGTTTTTTAATTACTTCTGAAGCTGTCTTCTTAAGGGACTCTGCCAAGTCCTTAACTGTAATAGTTTCAGGTATTTTTATTGATGTAAGAACGGCTTTTGGCGGTATATGCTTTTCTTCGTTCCTTGCATCTTTCTTTGGTTTATTTACTTTTCTAACTTTTTTTACACCGTCATCAAAAAACTCTTCCAATATAAAATCTTCTGATAATACCTCTGAAACCCCTTTTTTCCCGGTAAAAGCATTTTTTATTGGCTTTTTATTTTTATTTTTGTCTGCACCCAAGCCTTTAGGAACTTCTCTTTTAAGCTCCCTCTTTACATCCTTGTCAACATCTTTATTAAAATCACGTCTTTCGCCACGCTGTGAATTAAGTTCTTCCTTTTGTGTCGGCGTAAGCTCAACCTTTGGTATTTCTAAAGGTTTACTTGCTGTACGATTCATATCCCGACCTCTTTCAACACCCGGCCTATTGCCTGGTTTATTAGCAAAGTTACCACCCTGCGGACGATTGAAATCATTTTTCTTAAAGTTATTGACTCTAGAATCATTGCCTTTAAAATCGTTGTTTCTATTGTCATTTCTCTTAAAGTCATTGCTTCTATTGTCGTTATTTCTATTGTCATTTCTTCTAAAATCATTTCCTTTATTCATAGGCGGTCTGTTTACATTATTATTTTGTCCAGTATGGGTTCTATTATTATGAACCCGATTATTACCTGGATTATTGTGAGTCGTACCCACTCTGTTTTGTGGTCTTTCAAAGGTATTCCTGGGAGCAGCAGTTTCCTTTACAGTTTCTTTTAAAGCTTCACTGTTTGTCACTTTTTCAGTGTTGTCTTCCAATGGTTTGGTATCCACTCTGGGACCAGCAAACGGTATGGAAGCTTGCTCCTTCTTTTCCTCAATATTATTATCCTGCTTTGGAACCATCTTCATATCTTTTTGCACATTTTCCTCTTTTACAGATGTATTTAAAATCTCGTTTCTTACTTCATTATCAGCCGCTTTATTATCAGCTGCTTTTACTGTTTCAATTCTACTTTCCTTGAAATGTGTTTTAGGCTGTTCATTTCTCTTATCATTTTCTACAACTCTTTTATAATCTGGCTTGGCTTCTCTTATAAATCCGGGTCTTAGACCTGAAGTAGAAGATTCAGACCTAACGAAATCATTCTTTTTGTGCCTTCTAGGGTCCCTGTCATCTCCTCTTCTTAGAGTCCTTTCATTGTCCGGTTTTACTTCCTTTACTTCACTTTTTGCATCAAGATTAATTTCCGTTGTCCTGATAATCCTTGGTGCATTCTTTGTTTCCTTCCTGGATTCTTTTGCAGTTTCACCGCCGTGCTGCATGCTGGCAACAGCCTTTCTTTCGTCAGTATCATTTTTTCTATCATCATTATGTTTAATTATACCAATATGGTCATACAAGGCCTCCAACTCATTCTCCTCCAGGAGACTCATATGATTCTTGACAACTATATTTATCTCCGCTAACTTTTCCATAAGTCTTTTACTTGAAGTGTTTAGCTCTTTAGCAAGTTCATAAACTCTAATCTTTGTCAATAAATTCACCCCCGCGTCCAATAATTGTATTATCTATCATTTCAATCAAACGATTTGAAAACCCTTTATCCAATATAGCCAACACCGACCTTACATCTTTACCTATAAATTTGCCTATAGTTTCTTTATCACCAAATATTCGGATATAAATACTTCGGTATTTACAGGCATCCATAAATTTCTTCTTAGTGTTTTGTGCTGCGTCACCTGTAACAATTATCAGGCTGACTTTTCCTGCCTTTAAAGCCCTTTCACAAGTTTCTTCTCCAGAGACCAGTTTATTCGCTTTTCTGGCTAACCCCAGAAAAGAGTATATCCTGTCAGTCATTACCCGCCTCCAATTCTTCCTTTAAAGATGAATATATCTCGTTATTGATCGGAACCTCAAAGGCCTTTTCAAACCTCTTTCCCTTTCTTGCCTTCTCAAAACAAGAAACATTTTTACAGATGTATGCACCTCTACCCGGTTTCTTTCCAACAAAATCTATGGAAATTTCATCTTCCTTGTTCTTCACTACCCTTATCAGTTCCTTTTTAGGCTTCATCTCCTGGCATCCGAGACACATCCTCATGGGAACCTTTTTCTGCTTCACTTTTCATCACTTCCCCAAAAGTTGGTTACAGGATTTATACCTATTCTTCGTTTTCCTCTTCAAATACATCATCTTCTTCAGTATCATCAGGTTTATAACCGCCGTCAAAATTTAAAAGCTGCTGCTCAATAGTAGCTCTAAGCTGTGACTCACTTTTAATGTCAATTTTCCATCCGGTCAGTTTAGCGGCAAGCCTTGCATTTTGACCTTCTTTGCCAATTGCTAGAGATAGTTGAAAGTCTGGTACCGTAACCTTGGCGCTCTTTTCTTCTTCATTTATGTCAACCCTTACAACTTTAGCAGGACTTAGGCTGCTGGAAATATATTCTTGAGGGTTGCTGCTCCATTTGATTATATCTATTTTCTCGCCCCTAAGTTCATCTACTATAGCCTGAACCCTGGTACCTTTTTGACCCACGCAAGCCCCAACAGGGTCAACATTATCATCTTTTGAATAAACGGCAATTTTAGTTCTTGAGCCCGGTTCTCTTGAAATACTCTTTATTTCAACGATTCCTTCATGAATTTCAGGTACTTCAAGCTCAAAAAGCCTTTTAACAAGTCCGGGATGTGTCCTTGAAACTACAATTTGCGGACCCTTTGTAGTCTTCTTCACCTCAATTATATAAGTTTTAACCCGATCATTAAACTTATACTCTTCACCCGATATTTGTTCTGCAGGCAGCAAAACTGCCTCTGTTTTTCCAAGATCTATAATTACATTCTTTCTTTCAATTCTCTGTACTATTCCTGTAACAATTTCTCCTTCTTTGTTTGAGAATTCATCAAAAATGATTCCTCTTTCCGCCTCACGAATTCTTTGAACAACAACCTGCTTTGCTGTCTGTGCTGCTATCCTTCCAAATTTCTTAGGTGTAACTTCTACTTCAGCCATATCATCTTCTTCAAGCTCTGTATTTATTCTTTTTGCATTCTCAATTGATATATCTAAAAGATCACTTTGCGGATCCTGCGTAACTCTCTTTAGTGCAAATACCTTAAAATCACCTGTCTGCCTGTCAATAGATACCCTCACATTCTGTGAAGAACCGAAATTTCTTTTATAGGCCGATATTAGAGCTGCCTCTATGGCTTCTATCAATACTTCCTTGTCAATACCCTTCTCTTTTTCCAATTGTTCTAATGCATGAATTAAATCAGCACTCATTTTAGAACCTCCTTATTAAATTTTCACGTCAAACAAAACATTAACAAAAAATAGTATTAACTATTTTTTGTTAAAATTTAATTACCCTTCTTACTAACGCAACCTCATCACGCTCAAACTCCATATCTTCCTTACCGTCTTTCTTAATAACAACCTTACTGTCTTTTAAGCCTATTAGTTCTCCTTCAAATATTTTTTTACCGTCTACAGGCTTATACAATTTGACTTCCACCAGTTCTCCCTTAAATTTAACGAAATCAGAGTCCTTTTTGAGAGGCCTTTCAAGGCCCGGCGAAGATACCTCCAGAAAATAGCTCTGGTCTATCGGATCTTCCTTATCCAGTTTGTCACTTATCTCTTCACTAACAACTTGACAGTCGTCAATAGTTATGCCTCCCGGCTTATCTATATATATACGCAGGTACCAGCTTGATCCCTCCTTTATAAACTCAACATCTACCAATTCAAAGGAGTGCTTTTCAACTATAGGGTTGGCAAACTCGGTTATAATTTCTTCAATCTTTCTTTTAGCCATACTAACCTCCGGTAAATTGAACTTACGCCGCATATACCCTAACAATAACGCGAAAGAGTGGGTCCGACCCACTCTTTGCCATCAAGTTACTATTTGCTTTAGTCCAAATGTATTATACCATTATTATTTGTAATTATCAACATTTTATTAGTATTTATTATAATTAATTATTCAAAATTCATCGATTCCCATATATCGTCAAGAGTTTTAAGGTTGTTTTCACTGGCTCTTAGGTTTGATATATTAAATATTACGGTATACACCCTTCCGTTTTTATTCAAAATATAGCGCCATTGTTTATAAACACTTGACCCGTCTTTTATGGTAAGAACTATTTTCTTTGCAGAAACACCCTTAACTGTTACATCCTCTATACTATCTATTGTTAAATTGGACACAGATGCTGACCTTCTAAGACTATCTATCGACTGACTGGTATAGTCGTAGTAAGAAACCCCTTCAAGGACTGACATTGCAACGAACATAAAATCTTCATCGTTCCAATATTCAACATAGTCTCCATCGTTGTTTTCTTCACCCTCTATCCAGGTCACCGGAAGCTTGAAAGACCACCCATACCTGTCACTATCCAAAGTCTTGTAACTAACACCAGCCTTTACCAAATCAGGATCAAGCATATACCCTAGTTCATCAAAGTCAGGCTCTTCAAATTTAAAGGAATATAACATATCCAGTATTTTTGCCTTTTCAGCTGCGTTATTATATGTTTCCGGCGTAATAATAGCCCCAAAGTTGTATTTATAGTTTTCTCCAATAAGATAAATATCAACTACATATAATACCTTGTCACCTAGCTTTACAGTAAAATACAATACTTTGCCGTCTTTTCCGTTAATACTGACGTTCTCGGTCTTTTCCAGCTTGTATAAATCCATGTTGAATTCTTCATTCATATGGTCAAGGTCCTGCTGAATAACCTGATCTAAAGTCAAGCCTTCATCGTATGAATACATGCTTATATAGACCAAATTACCTTTTAAGTCTGCAAAATCTACTTCATTTTCCTTGTCTTCATTCTTTACTTCCGCCCAATCTGCAATTATATTCAGTGAGTATTTTAAATTTTTATTCCCATAAGGTCTTATTCCGCCTTCGATAACATCAGAGAGGTCTTCAGTACTTCCATCATTTTTAAACTCTAAAGCAAATGAATCAAGAAGCTTTTGTATATCACGGTTACCTTTGTAGGAAGAATATTCCTTAAAGAATAAAAGTATTGAAAATACTCTTCCGTCTTTTATAAAATGCCTTTCCTCATAACAGGAGGACTTATCCTTATAAACGATTTTTATGTATTCTCCCTGAGAGTTGCTTAGCTTTCTCTGGTCTATCAATGTATAGTCCTTTATTTTTGTTATTGTACTTGATAACAAGCTGTCCAAAGTCTGATCTTCTTGTTTTTGAGAAGCTATCATAAAGAAATATGACCCGTCCTCTGCTTCAAACATATTGATAGAACCGTTAAAATTCCTATATCCCAGCTTCAGAGTTTTTGGATAGTCTATAGACCAGTTATAAAAACTGTCTCCCACTTTCTCTTTAGTTGTCTTTTTTAGAATCAGGCTAAAATCCTTTATACTGTTTTCGTTGGCGCTTTCCTTCAAAACAACAATCTGCTTTGTTTTGGGATCATAGTCAACATCAGCACCAAAGTTCTCTGTGATAAACCTTAAAGGAACCATGGTCCTTCCATTAATTATTCTAGGCGCTTCCAAAAGCTCTATTTCTGTTCCGTCAACAGTGGCTTTCTTATTATCTATGTAAAGTTTTATTATTACTCCGCTGTAATCAAGTGTTACACATCTTGCCTTTTCATTCCAGTCAACTTTAGCTCCAAAGGCTTCGGTAATTACCCTTACCGGAACCAAAGTAACCCCGTTTATAACTACCGGTTTTTCAACCTGCACATCTTTACCGTTAATGCTTAGTACTTCATCACCCACATTAAATCTTATCTCTATCTTACTTCCTTCCTCTGCTCCCCAAACCATTCCGGTTAGAGTTAAAAAACAGATGATAATTAAAATGGAAACCAGTAATTTCTTCAAAATTATTCCCCCTATCAAATTTTTGCTTAATAATAAATTCGGATTACGTGCACTACTCTCCCAAAACAACGTTTATATAAGTTTTAACACCTCCCCTGCTGACTTTTAAGTTTATTTTATCTTTAGGAAGATATTTCTTCATCTCCTCATTGTAATCAACTAATGTATTAATATTGATATTGTCTATTGCAAGTACAATATCATCAACCTTAAGGCCATACTGTTTGGCTGCTGAACGGTCATTTACCTCTATAATCCTAAGCCCGCTGTTGGTTGGAAGACCTACCCTTGCAGCCCAATCTTCCTCAAAAACCACTCCAAGCTTAGGTCTTATAACTCTGCCATACTTTTCAAAATGGTCAAGAACATAGTTTACAGTGCCAACAGGTATGGAAAAACCCAGGCCTTCAATACCGCTGCCTGCAAACTTGCTGGAGTTTATACCTATAACTTCACCTTCCAGGTTGACAAGCGGTCCTCCGCTGTTTCCAGGATTAATAGCCGCATCAGTTTGAATTAATCTGTACGAACTGTCTATACTCCGGTTTATTCCACTTACAATGCCTATTGATGCTGAGTTTCTCAAAGAAAATGAAACAGGAGTACCGATTGCAATAACTGTCTTCCCGATTATTATATCTTCCATCTTTCCAAAAGATGCAGGTTTAAGCCCCAACTTGTCTATTTTGACTACAGCAAGGTCGGATTCTTCATCAATACATTTGAGTTTAGCTTCATAACCGCTTCCATCCGAAAGTACCACGACAATATTATCCATATCTTTGACAACATGTGCATTAGTCAGGATTTCTCCATTGGATTTTATTACAACGCCGGTACCGTGAACAATGTTTTCACTGTACTTGCTTGCAGAATATGTACTGTCCTCTTTTAAATTGCCGATAACGCCAACTACTGAAGGACTCACTGACTTAATGACTTCTGGAAGCAAGCTGTCTCCACTGCCGGTCATAGTAACACTTACCGTCCTATTTGCTCCATCCCATGCTACCTCGGCACCTAAAGCTTCCGACACTGCTCTGGCAGGTAAATAAACTCTGTCATTTATTATTTTAGCGTCACTTATAAGCTCTTCCCCATTCACAAAGATCCTTAGTTTTGTGTTTCCAAAGGCAGTAAACGAAAAAATTGTAGAAAGCAAAACAAAAGTGGTAACTAAAAACACAGTAATTCTAATCCTCATTTATAAAGACCTCCATATTCATATATTGTTTTTCTAAAAAACTTTCTACCAAACTTTTTAGAAGACATAGTTCTGCCATCTGGCACAGCAAAACTCTCTCCAACTATTGCAGCTTCCGCTGCCATATGAAAGTGCTTGATTGTGGTTAGCCATATTAAATTCCAAATAGGGTGGTCAGATGATTTGTAAAAGAATATACATAATAATAGAAAACTTACACCATTCTATAAATGTGATTAAATAACTAAAAAACGTTTACTAATTAAGGAAGGTCAATCAGTTTTGTCTCTTCTGCTTTACTCCAAGAGACTTAACCCGAAACAGCTCCTAAACGTAAGATTTCATAGGTTTATTTCATATATTCTTCTATATAACAATTACCTCTTTTTAATAAATAACTCCCCAATTCATAACACTTTCAAAATTAATACTATATTCCAATTCAGTTAATATAAATATAATTATACGTAAAATAAGGAATATGGTCAACTATAATATTTCATAAATTTTTACTTAAAACAAACTAATCTGGTTACTTTCCGGAAGTCCTTCGAGGCAGCCGTTTTGGGCAAGGATTTCTATAACTGCCTTGCTTATTTTTGCCTTCACCCTAAGGTCATCAATAGATAAAAACTCCCCTGCATTTCTAGCCTCAACAATATTCTGTGCCGCTGATCCTCCAAGACCTTGAAGTGCATTCAACGGAGGCCTTATACCCTCCGGTGTTATCTGGAATTTCATAGCATCAGACTTATAAAGGTCAATAGGTAAAAACTTTATACCTCGTGCATACATTTCATTTGTAACTTCAAGAATTGTAAGCACGTTCTTTTCCTTTTGAGTCAAGTTGTTTCCTTTTTGTTCCAGTTCCTTTATTTTGTTCCTTACCTTGTCCTGGCCGCAACACATAAGTCCTGCATCAAATTCATCTGCTCTTACGGTGAAATATGTAACATAAAAAGCCTCAGGATAATTCACCTTAAACCAGGCAATTCTAAAGGCCATCATTACGTATGCTGCAGCATGGGCCTTTGGAAACATGTATTTGATCTTTTTGCAGGAATCGATGTACCAACCTGGCACCTTGTTTTCCCTCATTATTTGTTCATATTCCTCTTTTAATCCCTTACCTTTTCTTACATCCTCCATTATTTTAAAAGCAGTCTTGGGAGGAAGCCCTGAGTATATAAGGTATAGCATTATATCGTCTCTTGTACAGATAACTTCGGATAGTGTTGCAACACTATCTCTTATCAGGTCCTGGGCGTTATTGAGCCATACATCCGTTCCATGGGAGAGACCGGATATCCTTATAAGCTCGGAAAAAGTAGTAGGCTTTGTGTCTACCAGCATCTGTCTTACGAACTTTGTTCCAAACTCCGGAATAGCAAAAGTACCGACTTCACTGTTTATATCCTCCGGCTTTATGCCAAGCGGCTCGGTTGAACTGAATATTCCCATGGTCTTTTTTTCTCCGATAGTTATGGTTCTTGCGTTTATACCTGTCAGATCCTCAAGCATCCTTATAACAGTAGGATCATCGTGCCCTAATATATCAAGCTTTAGGAGTCTTCCGCTTATGGAGTGGTAGTCAAAGTGTGTTGTTATGATGCTTGATGTTGTATCATCGGCAGGACGTTGGATAGGACAAAACTCATATATTTCGTTATCCTGCGGCACAATCATAACCCCTCCAGGGTGCTGTCCAGTCGTCCTCTTGACCCCAGTGCATCCCTTGACAAGCCTGCTGACTTCTGCATTTGTCACTATTCTCTCTCTATCATCCAGGTAGTTTTTTACAAAACCAAAGGCTGTCTTCTCGGCAATAGTTGCTATTGTCCCAGCTCTATATACATGCCCTTCTCCAAAGAGCTCCTCGGTATACTTATGAGCCACCGGCTGATACTCTCCGGAAAAGTTTAGATCTATATCAGGCTCCTTGTCTCCATCAAAACCAAGAAAGGTTTCAAATGGAATGTCATATCCATCCCTTTTTAGTGGCTTACCGCAACTAGGGCAGGCTTTATCCGGAAGGTCGAAGCCGCACCCATAGCTTCCATCCTCAATAAATTCTGAATACTTGCAGCTCTCGCAAATATAGTGGGGAGGCAGCGAGTTAACTTCGGTAATACCTGCCAGATACGCTACAAAGGAGGACCCTACAGATCCTCTTGAGCCTACCAGATATCCATCACTCAAGGATTTCCACACCAGCTTTTGCGCAATAATATACATTACCGAGAATCCGTTTTTTATGATGGAGTTTAGTTCTTTCTCCATACGCTTTTCTACCAGTTCCGGTAGTACTTCTCCATAGATCTCCTTTGCCTTTCCTTCCGCCAAACTCCTTATTTCTTCTTCAGCTCCGTCTATCCTAGGAGGGAATGTACCGTCCGGAATTGGAAGTATCTCTTCACACATATCCGCTATTTTATTGGTATTTGTAACAACCACCTCAAAGGCCTTCTCGCTTCCAAGGTAACTGAACTCTTCCAGCATTTCATCCGTTGTCCTAAAATAAATAGGTGCCTGGTTATCGGCGTCGCTAAAACCCTGGCCTGCCATAAGAATTCTTCTGAACACTTCATCCCTGGGGTCCATAAAATGGACATCACAAGTGGCAACCACAGGCTTTTTAAATCTCTCTCCAAGCATTACTATCTTCCTGTTTATATTGGTGAGCTCCTCCTGGCTCTTCACCTTTCCGTTATTTATAAGGAACTGGTTATTTCCAAGAGGCTGTATCTCAAGATAATCATAGAACCTTACTATGTTTGAAATCTCATCATCTTCTTTATTCTCCAAAATAGCCCGGTAAAGTTCTCCTGCCTCGCAGGCGCTTCCTACAATCAGCCCCTCCCTGTAGGTCATTAGAAGCTTCTTTGGCAGCCGTGGCTTTTTATAGAAAAACTTCAGGTGCGATTCCGATACAATTCTATATAAATTCCTTAAACCGGTATAATTTTTTACAAGTATAATGGCATGATAGGTATTAGCCTTCTGGTAATTTGTATTTTCTTCAAAGGCATTCTGGATATCATCTATGGTTTTTATGTCCTTCTCCTTTAAAATCTCAAGACACTTTATAAAGATATCCCCACAGGCCTTTGCATCATCAAGAGCCCTGTGGTGGTTCTCCAGCTTTACATTAAGATGCTTGGCTACTACATTGAGCTTGTGTTTGCCAAGCTCTGGAAACATTCTTCTGGAAAGCTCCAGAGTATCAATCACAGGGTTATGGATTTTCTTTCCTATAAGTCTGGCATTATGCCTGATAAATCCCATATCGAAAGAAGCGTTATGTGCTACAAGAGCATCGTCTTTTATAAACTCTAAAAAATCAAGAAGAACAGGCTCGATAGTCGGTGCATTCTCCACCATATCGTCAGTTATTCCTGTAAGCTTTACTATGAAATCCGGTATCGGCATTTGGGGATTTACAAAAGAACTGAAGGTCTCTACTACTCTTCCTTCTCTAATCTTTACTGCTCCAATCTCCGTAATCCTGTCCTTATCCGGGTCAAGCCCGGTGGTCTCGATATCAAACACCACAAACCCACCATCTACAGGTTGACCATTAGGGTGGTAGACTATGGGAACACTATCATCCAGCAGGTAGGCCTCCATACCGTAGAGTATCTTTATCTTGTTCTTCTTTCCCGCCTCATAAGCCTCAGGATAAGCCTGCACCACCCCGTGGTCCGTTATTGCTATCGCTTTATGCCCCCACTGTGCAGCCCTCTTTATCAGTTCCTTGGCAGGAGTTACAGCATCCAGTGCACTCATTTGCGTATGAAGATGAAGCTCCACCCTCTTTTCCTGGCAGGTGTCACGTTTGAATTCCTTTTCGATTTGGATAATATCAAAGGCCAGTACGGTAAGCTCTTTGGAGAATTTATCATATTGGGCCTCACCTCTTACCTTAACAGTTATGTTTTCCTTTACCCTGTCTTTAATGGGGTCCAGCTTATCCTTATCCACAAAGAATTTAACTGTCAGAGAACTGGTATAATCGGTTATATCAAATATGTACAGAAATTTCCCGCTTTTAAGCTCCCTTATTTCTATCCTGAAAATATCACCACAAATAGCTACTCTACCCGAGTCCTGGGTCACCTCCGACATATTGGCTATACTTTCATTAAAGTTTTTGCCCAGTATGATCTCGGTACTTACATCCCCCTGCTGGGTATTCCTAGACTTTGACCCATCAAAAGACGACTGTTTACCGCCCGCGTTTTTAACTACCGTATTGTTTACAACTTTTGCTTCTTCGTTTTCTTTAAGCTCCAGATACTCGTTTCTTTTATCCTGATCTATCTCATAATCAATGAACTCAACCCTTGCCTTGACATTAAAGCTCTCTTCCAGAAGCTTCTCTATCATTGTATGGCAGCTTTTATATTTTAGGATTTCGCTTCCCTTAGTTTTAAGATTAATAGTAAGCCTCCTGTCATCAAGGCTCCACTTGCAGCCGCTTAGTATTCCCCTGCTTAGGGCAATATTCCTGTTCACAATATATAATATACTTTCCCAATAACCGGTAAGAATCTCCTTTAGGGACAGCTCAACATCAAACTTTGGCTTAATAGTTACTGAATCAAGAGAAAAAGAAGTTTTAAAATTTTGTTCCAGGCTGGATAATGCCGGGGCAGGTATCAGTTTATCCGAAACAATAAAAATTTCCAGCTTCCTGGACTTTTTATACACATTTATATTCTGAATTCTTACACTTTTAAACAGATCCTTAACCTCATGATTACTTAAAACTTCCGGAAACAGTTCCAGTAGTGTTTTATCTTTAAGTGATACATTTTGCATAAATTAAAACTCCTCTGCTGACTTTAGACAAAAGACTTTTATCGATTGTACTGCATATATTTATTTTAGCACAAATCAGAAAATTATTATATTTATATATTGAAAAGAAATATAGAGAATTAGACTATCTTTTTGCCAATCTTACACCTTTATAGATTTGCCAATACATTTTAAGCCTGTGACCAAACCCTTTTATAATGCCGAATTTTTCTTCCTTCATAACATGAGTCATTCCCTCAAGCTCTACTTCCTCAACCCGCACTCCCTCTTCCCTGGCATGCACTGTAAGTGCAATCTCAAGTCCATAACCTGTTTGTCCAATGTTTTCTATCCTGTCAAGAATAGATTTCTTTACGGCTCTTTGACCTGATAAATGTGGAGAAACCATGTGGGAAAAATTGGTAGAAAATCTTCCGCTTGTAAAGACACCAATAGTCATATCTGCCCTATTATCCAAAACAGGGTTTAGAAGCTTATACACATGGTCTTTGGTAAGTCCTATCAGATCAGCATCAAGAAACAGAATAA
This sequence comes from Bacillota bacterium, assembly GCA_049325575.1. Taxonomy (GTDB): domain Bacteria; phylum Bacillota; class Clostridia; order Acetivibrionales; family Acetivibrionaceae; genus JBMOLK01. The sequence continues at coordinate 23,522 of JBMOLK010000326.1, forward strand.
CATTACCCTTGCAAACTTCCAGTGCGGCCTTCACTGCAGCACCCTTTCCCCTGTTCTCGACAAATTCTATCACCTTTACACCGAACTTTTTAGCAGCAGATGCCGTATTATCAGTAGACCCATCGCTTACAGCGATTATCTCATCAATCTCCGAAATACCTTTTAAGGTACCTAGTACATTACCGATAGTGCTTTCTTCGTTATAAGCGGGTATTACAGCACTTACAATCAAGCATATCCACTCCTTACTAAAACTGGAAAGACAAACAACAGCTTTTACTAAATTATTTGCTCATCTTTTAGTATGCCTTCTATTGTAAGTCTTATGCAACACTGCTTGCTAAGCCTATAACTTATTTATTTCATCCATGAGTTCATCTACCAGGTTCTCCTGTGGTATTTTTCTAACAATGTGGCCCTTTTTAAAAAGGAGCGCCTCACCCTTTCCTCCGGCTATGCCAATATCCGCTTCTTTAGCTTCACCGGGGCCATTTACCGCACAACCCATAATGGCCACCTTTACATCCTTATCTATTGAGCCAAGCCTTTGTTCAACCTCTTCTGCAATCCTTATAAGGTCTATCTGGCATCTTCCGCAGGTGGGACAGGATACAAACTCAATGCCGCCTTTTTTAATACCAAGGGACCTTAATATCTCATTCCCTACCTTGACTTCCTCTCTAGGATCACCTGTCAAGGAGACTCTAATTGTATCCCCTATACCTTCTGCAAGGAGGCACCCTAAACCAACGGAGGATTTGATGGTCCCCCTGTATACAGTCCCTGCCTCTGTGACACCTATATGTAAAGGATAATCCGTCCTTTGGGACATCAGGCGATAGGCCGCAATTGTCATAGGGACACTTGAGGCTTTTAAAGAAAAAACAATATCAAAGAAGTCCAGATCCTCTAAAATTTGTGCATGCCCTAAAGCACTCTCAACCATGGCTTCTTGTGTAACTCCGCCGTATTTATCAAGAATGTTCTTTTCCAAAGACCCGGAATTCACTCCTATCCGTATGGGCACCTGCCTCTCCTTAGCAGCTTCTACAACCTTTCTAACTCTATCTCTGTCCCCTATATTGCCGGGATTTAACCTTATTTTGTCTGCGCCATTTTCAATACTGGTTATGGCAAGGCGATAGTCAAAATGAATATCGGCTACCAAAGGTATGCTAATGGACTTCTTTATGTCTTTTATAGCCTCTGCAGCTTCATTGTCAGGTACAGCAACCCTGACAATGCTGCATCCTTCCTCTATAAGGCCCTTTATCTGGTTTATGGTAGAGGCTATATCCCTTGTATCGGTATTTGTCATTGATTGCACGGTAATAGGTGCATCACCGCCTATATATAGATCTCCAACCCTTATTTTTTTGGTATCTTTTCTCTTTATATATTGAGTATTCATAACAACCCCTTCTATTTTATTCTAAGAGTCTATTGTGAAAAAACCCGCAGTATGTCGTTGGACATAACAAATATGGAAAAACCTATCAGAATGAAAAATCCAATTGTCATAATTATAGCTTCCTTTTCAATAGGTATAGGTTTTCTTCTTACTGCCTCTACACCTAGAAGAAGCAGCTTGCTTCCGTCAAGTGCAGGAAAGGGTATAAGGTTTGTAGCTCCTATAGCAGCACTAATGTATGCAGTCAATTGAAGAATATTCAGTAATTTATCCATAAATGTCGGACTCTCCTGCACTACATCACTCATAGTATCTACTATACCCACAGGCCCAACCATTTGGGTAATGGATACCTTTCCGGTAATAAGCCATGCCAGGGTAAAGGGTACCATACGGGAGTTTGAGTACGTAAATAATGCAGCATTATTGATGACCTGCAGCAAATTGCCCTTCTCCCCTGTAAATTGCAAACCGATTTTATACTGTTCAGGTGTCACCTCTTTTTTAGGTGTCATGTTAAGTATTTTTCGAGTTCCCTGTCTTTCAACCGTAACGCTAATAGGTTTATCCTTGTTTTGATCTAAAAAAGCTTTAATTTCTTCAAAGCTTGAAACTTCCGTATCATTCAGCTTTACTATCCTGTCACCAGGCTCAAGGCCGGCTTCCTTTCCAGGATAATTGGGCGACAGATTTTTAACGACATTTGAATTTTCGCCTTGGTCTACAGGCTCAAAGCCAATCATATATCTTTCTGCTTCGGAAACCTTTTGAGGATTAATCTGTGTCTCAATTTTTTCACCGTTTCTTAGTATTTCTATTTCTGTAGGCTTTCCTTTTGAAACATATAAAAACTGGAATACCTCCATAGGTTGATAAACCCTTTTATAATCATAGCCGATTACTTTATCCCCTTTTCTAATGCCGACCTGATGTGCCGGAGAACCTTCCACCACATCTCCTACATTTGTGGTACCGTATCCAACTACCCCATAAAAAATCGCTATTAAAATAAAGGCCGAAACAAGGTTTGCAAGGGGTCCTGCAGCTATGACGGAAGCCCTGATCCATACAGGCTTTTTATAAAATGCCCTTTCGCTGTCCGACTTCTCGTCCTCCCCTTCCATTTTTACATATGCAAGTATGGGAAAGGTTCTTAGAGAATAGGTGGTCTCACCCTTCTTAAAGCTGAAAATCTTAGGTCCCACAAAGAGCGAAAACTCCTCTACCTTTATGCGCGACAGCTTTGCAACAACAAAGTGTCCCAGCTCGTGAATAATAATTATAAAATTAAACGCAAGTAAAACCATTAATATTTCCATAGAAAACCTCCATGATTAAACAATGTAGTAAAACTAATCATACTCTTTGCTAAAAGCACTCCTATCTAAAATTATACAATATTATCTGTTAATATTCACTTTCTTAACCATTTCTCTTGCCCATAAATCAATTTCAACAATATCACCAAGGTCAGGTTTATAGTTAACAGAGTGCTTGTTCATTACCTCCTCAATGATCCCTGGTATATCCAAGAATCTTATTTGCTCCTTCATAAACAAGCTTACAGCTTCTTCATTTGCTGCATTAAGTACTGCCGGCATGGTTCCTCCTGTTTTTAAAGCCTCAAAAGCCAGTTTCAGACTAGGAAATGCCTCCATATCCGGAGCTTCGAATGTCAGACTGCTGTACTTTAAAAGATCTAGCCTGGAAAAGCTGTTTGCCATTCTTTGTGGGTATGTAAGGGCAAACTGTATGGGTATCCGCATATCCGGTGACCCCATCTGAGCCATTACAGACCCGTCAGCATACTCAACCATTGAATGGATAATGCTCTGTGGATGAATTAATACCTCAATTCGATCCAAAGAAATATCAAAAAGCCATTTGGCTTCAATTACCTCCAAGCCTTTATTCATTAACGTAGCAGAGTCTATAGTTATTTTATTTCCCATGCTCCAGTTGGGATGCTTTAGTGCTTCCTTCAAAGAAACATTTTCAAGCTGGGCTTTGCTCTTCCCCCTGAAAGGCCCCCCTGAAGCAGTCAAAATTATTTTTGATACATCGTTTATATTATTACCCATCAGGCTTTGAAAAATAGCAGAGTGCTCGCTGTCTACAGGAAGAATATTAATTCCCGCGCTCTTGGCTTCAGACATTACGATGGACCCTGCCGTGACTAGAGTCTCCTTATTTGCTAAAGCAATATCCTTTTTGTTTCTTATTGCTTCAATTGTAGGTACCAATCCTGCTATTCCCACAACTGCAGTCACTACGGTATCTACAGATTCAAGTGAAGCTGCTTTCTTAAGACCCTCCGTTCCGCCCACAACTTCAATATCCAGTCCTAAAAGTCTCGACCTTAGAATATTTGCCTGTCCTTCATCCTTCACTGCCACAATCTTTGGCCTAAACTCTCTGGCCTGCTTTTCAAGTAAATCTATATTCCTGTTTGCCGAAAGTGCATCAACACCAATATGTAAATTCCTTGCCACATCCAGAGTCTGAACGCCTATAGATCCGGTAGATCCTAAAACCGAAATTCTTTTTACCATCTATAATCTCCTTCGATAAATTTCTTAAGAATAACTATTTTATAATAAAAAAGCTCAAGTAAAAATAAATAACCGGTGCAGTAAATAATATGCTGTCAAACCTGTCCAGGACACCACCGTGCCCTGGCATTATATTTCCGTAGTCCTTTACCTTGACAAACCTCTTTATGGCAGATGCCGCCCAGTCCCCCACCTGGGATATTATACCGCATAAAAGGCCCATAACAACAAAATGGTATAGATCAACATAGGCAATATAGTTGCTGTTTATTAAGTATAGCCCATAAAGAGCCATCACCAGTGTACAGCCTATTACTCCGCCGATAGATCCCTCTACGGTTTTCTTGGGGCTGATTGCCGGCATAAGCTTCCTCTTGCCGAATAAAAGTCCTGAAAAATAAGCAAAGGTGTCAGTAGCCGGGGCTCCGATAAAAATCAGCCATACAAAGAAGAAGCCGTCATTTAGATTTCTCGTCAGCACTATAAATGAAAACAAAAAGGTTATGTATAAAATACCGAAAAAAGTTAAGGAAATATCAATAAGATTGTATCTATTATGAAAGAATATAATAAGCGAAAACAGAACAAGCATTATCAAAAAAGTCCCAAAAGACAAAACTCTTACCGACAGCAAAAACTCCAGATAAGCACCTATATTCTTTCCCTGCTTTTCAAAGCCCATTAACAAAACAGGCAAACAAGACAAATACCCTATTATCCTGACAGGCTTAAAACCTGCATTTGATACTGATTTGTAAAACTCGTTCAGAGCAAGTATGGAAAACAAAAAAACTGCAAATCCAAGAACTACTTGCCCTGCCCATACAACTCCAATAAGTATAGCTATTGCTACAGCACCGCTTGCTACCCTAATTTTAAGCAAAGTTAAATTCCTCCATATCGTCTGTTTCTTTTTTGATATTCCAAAATAGCCTCCATAATATGCTCCCTTTTAAAATCCGGCCATAAGACATCAGTGTACCAAAACTCTGTATATGCAGCCTGCCATAAAAGAAAATTACTAATCCTTTTTTCTCCCCCCGGACGGATTAGAAGGTCAGGATCCGGAATGTCCCCTGTATAAAGCTTCTTTGATATCATTTCTTCCTTAATATCATCTGCACGAATTTTCCCTTTATCGATCTCTTTTATTATTTCCTTTAAAGCATGTATTATTTCGTCTCTGCTTCCATAATTTAAAGCAATATTCAAAACCAGGCCTGTATTCTTCGCAGTAAGCTTTGTTACTCTGTCTATCTCCTTTTGAATCTCCTTACTTAACGCGCTGGTATCACCTATTGTCCGTATTCTTACATTCTTTCCTCCTATGTGAGTTTCAGCGTTTTTTAAATAATCTAAAAGCAGATCCATCAAAGAGTCAACTTCATTTTTTGGTCTCTTCCAGTTTTCTGTTGAGAAGGCATACACGGTCAAGTATTTTACTCCTATCTCTCCACAAAATGTTGTTATCTCTTTTAATGTTCTAGAACCTTCCCGGTGCCCAATAGATCGGGGAAGTCCCCTCTTTTTTGCCCATCGGCCGTTTCCGTCCATTATTATGGCAATGTGAACGGGTAAGCTGCTTTTATCTATATCAAGTTTATACTTTTCTTTTTTTTTAAATATATCCTTAAAGAAACTCATTATAACCTCCAAAACAACTGTTTGAAACAATTACTTGTTATAAAGCTTTCATATTCATCAATCACTATTATATATATAAGTTTTTCTAAAAGCAATTACAAGTAACTACAACAACTACAGCCAGATAGCCTAATAAAAACCATTTTAATAAAGTCTCTATATTTTGTAAAGTAAAACCCCTCTTACTTAGAGGGGTTTGCAAACGATAAGTTCAATACCTTCCTTGTCAACTTCTATAGCATTGATTACTCTATAATAATCATCAAACTCTCCGGACCCTTGTCTAGGCGGAGAAGTTACCCTGATAGAACGTATGTATTTGCCTTCCTTATTCAACTTGCTCCTGGCATCACCTAAAGTAAATCCGATAACTTCACTGAATGCCATAACTACACCTCAAGGACCTCTTCTTCCTTAGCCTGAACAATCTTGTCGATATCTGCAATATACTTGTCGGTCAGGTTCTGTATATCTTTCTCTGCAGTCTTTAAGTCATCCTCTGTTAGCTCACCGTTTTTCTTAAGTGTTTTCATATGCTCTATTCCATCTCTTCTAATGGATCTTATTGCTACCTTGGCATCCTCTCCATACTTCCTTACAACTTTTGTAAGTTCCTTTCTTCTCTCTTCGGTAAGCGGCGGGAAAACCAGTCTTATAACCTTTCCATCATTATTTGGATTAATTCCTATATCCGACTTCTGAATTTCCTTTTCAATTTCTTTTAATACTTTGGTGTCCCAGGGTTGAATCATTATTACCCTCGGTTCAGGCACAGATATGGTTCCCAACTGATTTATAGGTGTAGGAGTGCCGTAATATTCAACAGTTATTCTATCCAGTATTACCGGATTGGCCCTACCTGCTCTCACTCCATTTAGTTCATCCTTTAATACATTTATAGTTTTTTTCATCTTTTGTTCAATATTCTTATACTCTTCCTTTGACATACTATTCCTCCTTTATTTACATTATTGTTGTTCCGATATTCTCACCCATAATAACTTTAACAATGTTTTCAGGTTCGTCCAAACCAAAAACTATGATCGGAATATTATTGTCCTTACAAAGGGAAGCCGCAGTTGAATCCATTACTCCAAGTCCTTTGTTGAGTACATCCATAAAAGAAAGCCTGTCAAATTTAACTGCATTGGGATTTGTATAAGGATCACTGTCGTATACACCGTCTACCTTCTTTGCAAGCAGAATAACTTCTGCATCTATTTCCGCAGCCCGAAGTGCAGCCGCAGTGTCGGTGGAAAAATACGGATTGCCTGTGCCGCAAGCAAAAATGACGATTCTCCTTTTCTCTAAATGCCTAACAGCTTTTCTCCTTATATATGGTTCAGCTATCTGTCTCATCTCAATAGCAGTTTGGACTCTAGTAGGAATTCCATTGGATTCTAAAGCATCTTGAAGTCCTAAGGCATTAATGACCGTAGCCAGCATTCCCATATGGTCTGCCGTTGTACGGTCCATTCCTTTTCCACTTCTTCCTCTCCAGAAGTTACCACCGCCGACAACGATAGCAATCTCAACTCCCATATCATGTATCTCTTTAATTCTACCCGATATTTCATTAATTGTATCGGTGTTTATTCCATGCTTCATCTCTCCAGCTAAAGCTTCTCCGCTTATTTTAAGCATAACTCTTTTATATTTGGTTTTTTGCATTAAAGATATTCCCCCGC
>JBMOLK010000327.1:0-3672 GCA_049325575.1 Bacillota bacterium
TGGTATCCATTGATAACCTGAATTACGAGATTTCATTTGCCTTTAGAAGGTCCGCATATTATCATTCAATCTCTTGAATCCTCATATGCTGTGCAATTCACTGCATGACAATTTATCTTTGAATATGGATTATAAATCGAATTGCCATAATTATATTTTTTGTAGATTTTAGGTTTTCCATGACAGTCATACCAGAGATCTTGTTTGCAGTAATAGGTCCCATTGCGGGTCTTGGCGTGAAGACAATTAGCACAGATTGGAAAATTAATTATGCTGCAACATTTCGCCATAGAACATACTTTGCAAGGATTATTCTTCTGTTTATCGATAATTTTCTTAATCACCGACCTCTGCCCACACTCGTCACTGAAAATATCCTGACCCCCGGTATATTTGCCTTGTCCTTTAACGCATTTACAACTTTTCTGATAGCAACAGTATCGGGTATAAGATATTCCCTCGGAATAAGTGATGGTGCAATAATTTCAAAGTCCCAGGTAGTCCTGAATTGCACTCCTTGGGGTTTTGGGGTTTCAATAGACTTTACAGGTTCTACTATTACAGTTTCATCCAAAATCGCTTCGGCAGTCATTTTATCACCATCTGCCTCGGCCTCCAATGCAGCCATAAGCCTGTCTTCTTCAGCTTTTTGCTTTGCTTCTTCCCTTAGCCGGACTTCTTCTTCATCTGCCTTTCTTTTGAGTTCTGCCCTATAAGCTATCATCTCCTTATTGAGTGCATTTTTGGCAGGCAGAAGTTTATCCAGTTCGGCCTTTCGTGCATTAGTCAAAGCCTTATGTGTATCATATGCCTTCTTAACCAAAGGTTCAAAGAAATTTTCTATCTCTCTTGCCATATCGTTGATAAAAACGAATAATGCACCAGCTTCGTGATAGGCAACATCGTCTGTTATTCTGATTTTCAATGCTCTTTGATTGAGGTCAATAATTCCCGTCTCAATCCGTTTGGGCATCATTACGTCTTGCATAATTTCTCCTTTCTTATATTGAGCCGACATGCACTTTTAAAATCCTCTAATTCGTCTTTAAGTTTGTAATACTTATAGCTCTGTAGATTGTAAGAACCATTTTCTTTAAGGGTAAGCATAAAAGCCTCTGGTCCTGGTTCAATATCGTTTACCCTTAAAATCTCTCCATGAACTGCTAACTGAATTGGATAACCTTGACCCGATTTGATGTCTATTACCGGAAGGGCCCTGTCAATTGTAGTACAGAAGTTCCACTTAGGATGATAAAAAGAAGTTTCGATATATTGCCAATTTTGTTCTCTGTTGATGGCATTAATGTATTTGAATTTCATATAAGCCTCAAGAAAAGGCTTGATTTCATCCTGAACTGTATCCCAATCTAAGTCATCCTTGTCTATCAAAACCGTACCTATGTGAATTGCAGTCCCTCTTTGTCCAAACCAAGAGTCACCATGATAGGATGGTATCAATCCGTAATCATTACAGAGTTTTGAAAAACTTATAGGATGAATTACCTTACCGTCAGATAATTCGACAGTATAAATATGTTCATTATTGTTTAGACTGATTTTGTAACTTGGTATGGACATCTTTTGCCTTCAGACATATTTTTTCCACAGAAAGCCTTCTGTGCATTATCGAAAGTAGAACAATCGCACTTTAAGGGGTCCTTTTCAATACAGTCAGACATATTGGATTTTCTCTCTGGCGGTATCTGTGTGTTCGACTTTGATTCTTCTACTTTCTCTTTTTTCGACCTACCTTTTTTCTTTTCGGTTTCGGATTTGGCCTGAGGCATCTCGATTAATGGTCTTTCAGGGATAGAATATTGTGGAAACTCATATCTGTCTGCTACTTCAATCGCTTCTTTTTGTTCCGGTGAAAGCGGTATCCATTTCGAAAGGCGTCTAAAAACAGTCTTTTTTGCCATTTCATTCCAGTCTGTTACCCAAGGACCAACCTCGGCAGCCCTACTTCTTTTCCTTATTTTCTCGATTTCTTCTTCCGTCATGACTTCGCATTTTTCAGTGCCATCTTTCATTTTGACAATTGCGTAGGCAGCATAAGGATTTCCTCTCGTAGTCTTTAGATCAATTATGTGCTTTTTAATTTGACCCTTATCGTACTCAAAGTCATCGTTTTCACAGACAACATCAGCGTGGATGAATGAGACCTGGTTGGTATTATAGGCAAGCTCCGCAAGACCCTTGTAGTCAATGATAAGCTGACATTCTGTAGTATTGTTTTTACGGTTTTCAAAGGGTATTAGATGCGCCCTTCTACCGTCAGGTTCAATGCCAAGCTGAGAAAGTGTCAGCAAAGCATTGAAAAAAGAGGCTTGAGTGCATTGCTGCAATTTCGGATTCCGAATTAAAGTAGTCAGGGCCACTCTTACAAATCTGTCTGCCGTCAGATGCCTTGGCAATGCCCTTGCTATTTGTACCTTGAATACCTCACTTTCCATCAATTCCCTGATGGTAAGCTGTTTTTTTGTTACTTCCTTCCCTTCTGTTTTCTCTGTTTCGTTACTCATCTTTTCCTCACTTTTTAACTTAGTTAATAAGAAAATATTTACTGCTATCTTGTCTGTTTTGTATCGTCCCCTGCCCCTACAATCTCTATCTTTTTGTAATGAAATCTCGGTTTAATACTTTTTACAGGCCAGACGCAAAATTGGTGGTTGAAGATATGAAACTCATGTGGTTTCTCAAGAGAATTGTTAAATTCCTTTTCAAGTTCCTTTAGCTCCTGTTCAGCTTTAGACTCATAATAAGTATTAAGTTTGCTCTCGTGGTATAGGCATGTAGTGTACCCCATAATAAATCCGATGAATAAACAAAATATTACTTCTGGCAATACTTTTTTCATTTGATCCTCCTCAAAGTTTGCAATCTTCCAAATCTGTAACCTGTTAAATCTAATTGTTTAGATATACTTGCAATGCCCATAAATACCTCAATGCCACACCTATAAGAGATGCAACGAAAAGTGCAAAAAGGATTTCTACTATCTTTACTTTCTTCCCTCAGCGATAGCCCTCATCAAAGCCTTCTTGGTAGGCATCCTCTAAAGTGGATTCTTTTACGGATGATTTATCTTGTGTGTCTGTGATTTTCATAGTTCTCCTTTCATTGCATCAGTTAATATTTTTATCGCTTCTTCACGGTTGATAATTCTGAGAGTAGTGAATTTTTTTACTCTAAACTTCCCATCTGAATTTAGCGGCATAACAATATCCTTTACCAGAAATTCAACTTCCATGAATTCATCAACTTCTAAATTATCCTTTAAGCACCAAGTGAGTGTTGCGATATTGCCTCCGTTGCTGCATAATATGTTTTCATTCATATCACAATCGAATTCGTATGTTTTATTAATGTCATATTTAAATTTTTGATAAGGGGATAGTCCACCCTTTAGATATTTCCATGCTCGTAGTTTTGTGTTTGATGGTTGGAGTTTCAAAAGGTATAAATCAGTCAAAAATAATGGCTCTTTATATTTGGTTCCACGGAGGTTGGCTCCACGGAGGTTGGCTTCACGGAGGTTGGCTCCACGGAGATCGGCTTCATGGAGATCGGCTCCATGGAGGTTGGCTCCACGGAGATCGGCTCCATGGAGATCGGCTTCACTTTTCTCTACAGCTTCTTTAATGTTGGTATATTTGCCAGCTTCAATAATTA
>JBMOLK010000328.1:0-30007 GCA_049325575.1 Bacillota bacterium
CATTCTCATTATCTTACACTGTTCACTTTTCAAAGTCCACATGCCGCTTGTACGAGGCGTTTCAGACCTCTTACCAGAGCGACTTTTATATATTACCACACTGTCTTCTCATTGTCAACACTTTTTTAAATTTATTTATTAATTCATTTTGTGCGACGTCGTTTGCGACAGCTTTAATAATATATCACCTGCAGCTATATCTTTTCAACTCTCTAAATCTATCATATTACATAATTATTCAAGTTTATTAACTAAATTCTTAATTATGCTTTAATATAGGACATAATATTAGCTAATGCTAACTTTATTAAAGCATAATCATATACTTATTTGAGTCCTTTAAATCAAAGAAAAACTGGACACCTCTGTTTTAATATTGGAGTCACTGTTTTTACAAGTAACTTTACTGTTTCATCATATTCTTCAGCATCCTGGGTCCATAAATACTCTTACTGTATCCGGATGGATATGTATTTCTGATTTTCCATATAGCATAGACTAAAAAGTAAAGCCATAAACAGTGCTCATCTATAAAGAATAGGTACAGATGATAATATTATATTATAGACTTCGTACTAAATATTACAATAATTTTCTTTATATTTAATTTTTAATATAAATTGTAAAAAGGAAAAGGAAACTTGATTTATTTTAGACGAAATAGAGATAAATGACAGGATACAGGCAGCACTACATTAACAATCCAATAATAGAACTTCAGCATAGTCTTTTTAATACAACTACTTTATTCCCCTTCTTATTAAACTTCATCTTTTCACACAGGCTTTTTACAATAAGCATTCCTCTGCCATTTTCCTTTAAATCGCATAATTCAATAGCTTTTTCCGGATCACTGCTTATGTTAAATAAACACCTGTAGTTAAAGCCTTCCCCCTCATCTTCTATAATGAAAAAAGCATAATTCTCATTTGCTATACCTGCTTTTACTTTGACAAGCTTGTTTATATCATCCTTGTTACCATGCTTTATTGCATTTTGAAACAATTCATTTAAAATAACCTTGATTTCAAATATAGTATCCTGATCTATCAACCCGTGATAGTCACATAGAAAACTTACTATATCATTAACCAGCTTACGAATATTATCCTTATTACTAGATACCTTTGAATCATACCATCTTAATACTTTCAATTTGATTAATTCTCCTTAAGATATATTTACTCATATTATAATGATACCCACCATAATTTTGTCGTAAACATTATCGTTAGTAACCTCATTGTTTTTTAACTTTATTATGCTTACATGATCCGTTCTTCTGCGAAAAATCTACTTGGTCAATATCCTCCTAAACTTCTCTAATACTTTTCTTTCAAGCCTTGAAATATACATCTGAGACACTCCCAGCTTCTGTGCGATTTCTTTTTGGGTTTTATTGCTAAAGTATCTCATCTTTATAAACTCTTTTTCTGCCTCATTAAACTTATCGAGACTCTTATTTAAGAAGTCTCTGTTTTCTATTTTCTCAAAAGTTGTATCCTCTTCTCCTATGGTCTCATGAAGCTCTAAGTCATCATCCATATATACATTCTGATCAAAAGACTGCATATTATAAGCGTTATTCGATTCAATTATTTCGACTACTGATTCTTCACTAATATTCAGGTACTTTGCTATTTCATCAATTCGCGGGGGTCTGTGAAACTCCTGTGATAAGTGCTCCCTCGCATGGTTTACCTTCTGGTATACCTCATAGATTCTTCTCGGTATCCTTATTACTGACCCTTTGTCCCTGAAAAACCTTTTAATTTCACCTATTATTGTGGGTGTGGCAAAACTTATAAACTTTACGCCCTTTTCGGGATCAAATCTCTCTACGGCTTTAATCAAAGCAATAGATGCAACTTGATAAATGTCCTCGTAATCTATCCCCCTATTGACAAATTTCTTAGTTATTATATCTGCCAAATAAAGAAACTTGTTTACAATTTCATTTCTAACTTCCACACTTGAATTTTCCTTATATTTTTGAAATAAAGGATCACTGTCATCAGAAACAGTATTCACACTTTCCATATTTTCTACCATAACTAGTTGTTCCCCTCAAGTACTTTCGACATAGACAGTATATAGCTGTTGTCTGCACACAGTTCAACACTATCCATAAGGGCGTTAATTATATGCAATGCCAACCCGTCACCTTCACCATCAAATATACATTTTAAAGAAGAGTCGTCACAAACAAAAATAACTTCTAAAGCACCTTCAGAGACGCTATATACAATCTTATAGCTATCAGTCACCTTACTTCCAATACTCACAATCTTACTGCACACTTCTGATATTGCCACTTTAATATCTTCTATAGTCTCAATGTCAAAGCCTATTCTGTTACAAACTCCTGAAGCTACAAGCCTGGCAACACTAACATATTCCGCTCTAAACGGCAGTGTTAACTCAATCTTATCCGAAGTAAAATCCATATACTATTCACCTCTTCTATTCAATTACAAATACTTTATCAAGCCCTGTAATGATGAATAATTTTTTAATATTGTCCTTAAGATTTGTTATAATTATCTTTTTACCATATTGTTTGGCCTTCTTCAAAGCTCCGACAAATATTCCAAGTCCGGTACTGTCAATATAATTAAGTTCCTTGCAATCTATTACCAAATCTGTCTGATTGGAATCCACTATATTATAAAGATTCTCTTTTAAATCCTGTGAAGTGTAAATATCAACTTCACCAAAAAGGTTTACCTTAACATAATCGTTAACCTTTTCCTCTGTAAACTTTAACCCTCCAGACATAAAAATCCTCCTTTTCACATTCAAATGGCAAATACAAATAACTTGCCTCAAGATGGTAGTATAATATATATTATACACTCAAAATAAAATAAAGCAACTTTGCATAAAATCAACATGCCTTAAAACAAGCCTTTTATCAGACAATTGCTTTAAGGCATGTCCAACCGACAAGCACAGCATCTATATTTAAAATCCCAAACTGTTAATCCCTTGGTTTCATTGTAGGGAACAACAATATATCCCTGATAGAGTAAGAATCCGTAAGAAGCATTACCAGCCTGTCAATACCTATACCCAGGCCCCCTGTTGGCGGCATACCGTATTCTAAAGCCAGTATAAAATCTTCATCCATCATATTGGCTTCTTCATCGCCTGCTTCTCTCTTTTTGACCTGGCTTAGGAACCTCTCCTTCTGGTCTATGGGATCGTTTAGCTCGGAATATGCGTTGGCCATCTCTCTGCTTGTAATAAACAATTCGAATCTTTCAGTCAATGAAGGTTCATCAGGCTTTCTCTTGGTAAGAGGCGATACCTCAACAGGATAATCCATTATAAATGTAGGCTGAATAAGGTGTTCTTCAACAAACTCCTCAAACATCAGGTTTAGCACTTCCCCTTTTGTAGGGTTTCCTTGCATATGGACTTTCTTATCCTTTGCGATACGTCTTGCTTCTTCATCACTCTTTATCTCGTTAAAATCAACACCTGCATACTTCTTGACAGCTTCAACCATAGTCATCCTGTTCCATGGAGGTGTAAGATCGATCTCCTGTCCTTGGTATGTTATTCTTGTAGTTCCCAATACTTCCTTTGCAACTGTTGATATAAGACTTTCGGTAAGTTCCATCATTCCCCTGTAATCGGTATAAGCTTCATATACCTCCATTAAAGTAAACTCCGGATTATGTTTGATTGACATACCTTCGTTTCTGAACATTCTTCCCATCTCATATACTTTTTCCAGGCCTCCAACAATAAGGCGCTTTAAGTAAAGTTCCGGAGCAATTCTAAGGAACAAGTCAATATCAAGAGTATTATGATGGGTGACAAATGGCTTGGCAGCAGCTCCCCCCGGAATTGTATTAAGTATTGGTGTGTCCACCTCAAGGAATCCTCTGTTATCTAGGAATGTCCGTATAGCCTTTATTATCTTGCTTCTGGTGATAAAGGTCTTCCTAACATCGGTATTTACAATAAGGTCAACATATCTTTGCCTGTATCTTAAATCCACATCCTTAAGGCCATGCCATTTCTCCGGAAGCGGTTGAAGCGACTTTGAAAGCAGGCTTATCTCTTTTACCTTTATGGAAATTTCACCCTTGTGTGTTCTGAACACTTCTCCCTTTACGCCTACTATATCTCCAATATCAAATTTCTTAAAATCTTCGTATACATCAGCCCCGATCTCATCTACCTTGACATAGATCTGTATCTTGCCGTCTCTATCCTGTACGTCGCAGAAGCCTGCCTTACCCATGCCCCTTTTTGACATGAGCCTGCCGGCTATGGAAACAAATTTGCCTTCCATCTCTTCAAAATTATCAACTATGTAATCAGTTGAATGGGTAACATCATATTTTACAACCTTAAACGGATCCTTATCATTCTTCTGAAGCTCTGCGAGTTTAACCCTTCTAACCTTTAATATCTCATTTAAGTCCTGCATGTCCAGGTTATCCTCCTGGCTTACTCCTTTGTTATTCAGTTCATTGTTATCCGCCATTATAAATCCTCCCGCTAAATTATAAATAATTATTAATGCATAGGCAGCATATAATTTATTTTAGTATTCATAAGCAAATTTATAAATATATAGTTTGGTTTATTTAAAGACTCTTGTCTCTAAACAAACTATAAAATAACAGTTTACATTCTATGTAAACTGTTATCTAAAATATTATATATTAATTTAAGTCTACTTTACAATATTTTTCCCACTATTTATGGATTCCTAAAACCTTAAACTTGATAACACCATCTGGAACCTGTACTTCTACCACAGTTCCCTTTTTCTTACCTAAGAGCGCCTTGCCTACAGGAGACTCATTAGATATTTTGTATTTGCTTGGGTCTGCCTCTGTAGAGCCAACTATATAATACTCAACTTCTTCATTAAATTCCATATCCAAAACATTAACTTTCGATCCTACACTGACAACATCTGTTTTAACTTCATCCTCATCTATAACTTTTGCGTGCTTTAACATAGTCTCAAGCTGTGCTATTCTTCCTTCAACATGGGCTTGTTCGTTTTTAGCTTCATCATACTCAGAATTTTCAGATATATCTCCAAATGAAAGAGCCTGTTTTATTCTCTCTGCTACCTCTCTTCTCTTAACTGTCTTCAAAAACTCCAACTCTTGTTCCAACTTTTGTAAACCCTCGTACGTTAGAACAACTTCTTTATTTACCATTTGAAGCCTCTCCTTTACTAAGAATTTCGTGTTGATAATATATGCATTTCTTTCTTATTTATTCTAAATCATCCTAATACAATCCTGACCAGCCATAAACACAAACAGCACTAAAGCTATAATTCTATCATACCACTCCAATCAAACTTTTTATCATTATAGACTACTAATTTCATATTGTCAATAACCGCCGATAAAAAGATTTTCAATGAGTTAGATTAAGAAATACTGTTCTATTTTTTCGTCTTCGACTAAAGCAGGGATATATCACCTGATTTTACGATATTCCGCCTTCCAATATATTCAGTAATCCTATATCCATCCTCTACAAACTGCTTTGAAAGCTTTTGCATAATACTATAATCGGAATTATTATCAATTATATTAGCATCAATATTTAATTTTTTCGACAGTATAATCTCTGCAAGCTCTATCTTGCTGTAATAATCATAAACATCTGTGTCTATAATACCCTCAAATCTTTTGTCCAAACAAACATTAATTCCATTAATAACAAAATTATTAAATATGAATTTATCTCCTTTAAGATTACCGTAGTTAATTATTAAAGCGTCAGATTTAATTTCTTTGTCTACGATAAAATCATTTATGTCACCTAAATTTATAACAACATCAGCATTATCCATGCCACTTGCAATATCATTTGTGACCCTTACAGACAGGCCAGTCTCATCAAATATTTCTTCAATCCTGTCTTGTATTGACTTCTTTTCATTAGTTATTATAGTAATAAACTTCGCCACAGGTGACAAAAATTCGATATAGGAGTGCAGTATACTATAGTTTCTTCCATGGATGATTGCTACGTCCAGGTCTCTTATGCTGATACCTTTTTTATCAGAAATTAATTCCAAAATATAAACTATAAGTGCTGTATAAATAAAATTCCCCGAAAAGGGATTTTTAATACAGTAATTCATATTTATTGTTTTCGGTATAGATGCTGGAAGAATACATTTCTCAATTCCATTTTCCATGCAAGCTCGTAGGATCGTTTTTTGAATTCCCTTAAGTTTTAGGCCTCTGGAAACAATTAGTTCATCTAATGAGTAAGGAAGTCTCATTAAAAAAATATTAAGGTTAGCGTCAATCTCAATTTTCCTGATGGAGCTTTCATGCAAACTCTTTTTAAATATTATACTAAATATTTTTTCAAATGCTTTTTTAATCTTTATCAGACAGCTTCTAACAAAGTTGAGCTTATGTTTCTCTCTCTCTTTAGTAAACAAGACCAATCCTATATTACGCATTAAATATCACATACCTTCTTAACAATATATTTCTACAAATTTTCCCTCTCTTTTTATACCTATACTATTTTGAGACGATTATAAATATTCGTAAAAACCCGTAAAAAAAGAAGCAGACTTATAATTCTACTTCTTCTTTTAGCTTTTATTAAGAATTTATGCTGTAGTTAGGGGCTTCTTTAGTTATATAAATATCATGAGGATGGCTTTCTCTGAGCCCCGCACTTGTTATCCTTATAAATTTGGACTTGGTTTTTAAATCTTCAATAGTTTTGGTTCCACAATAACCCATTCCATGCTTTAAACCTTCAACAAGCTGGAACACAGTATCTGATAAAGGCCCTTTATAAGGAACTCTGCCTTCAACACCTTCGGGTACCAGCTTATTGGCATCCTCCTGGAAGTACCTGTCCTTACTTCCCTTTTGCATAGCTCCCAGGGAACCCATTCCGCGGTAAACCTTAAACCTCCTACCCTGGTAAATTTCAGACTCTCCAGGGCTTTCTTCTGTACCGGCAAAAAGATTACCTATCATTACTACATCTGCGCCAGCTGCTATAGCCTTAGGTATATCTCCCGAATACTTTATGCCACCATCGGCAATTATAGGAATACCATACTCTTTTGCAGCCTGGGAACAGTCATTTATGGCAGTAATCTGCGGCACACCTATGCCGGCAACTACTCTGGTAGTACATATTGATCCCGGCCCTATACCTACCTTTATGGCATCGGCTCCTGCTTCTATCAATTCCCTTGTTCCCTCGGCCGTAGCCACATTGCCTGCTATAACCTGGAGACCGGGGTATGCATCCTTTATTTTCTTCACAGCTTCTATTATATTCTTCGAGTGGCCGTGAGCAGAGTCAAGAGCAATTACATCTACCTTGACGTTTACAAGTGCCAAAACTCTCTCCATCATATCTGAAGTAACTCCCACTGCAGCACCGGCAAGTAATCTGCCTTTTGAATCCTTTGCAGAGTGAGGATATTGGATGGCCTTTTCAATATCTTTTATTGTTATTAAGCCTTTTAGATTTCCATTGGCATCTACTATAGGAAGCTTTTCTATTTTATGTCTTCTTAATATTTCCTGTGCCTCATCCAATGTTGTACCTTCAGGAGCAGTTACAAGACGCTCTTTTGTCATTACTTCCTTTATCTTTTTATTATAGTTTGTCTCAAACCTTAAGTCCCTATTTGTTATAATTCCCACCAGCTTATTGTTTTCAGTTATGGGAACACCTGAAATCTTGTACTTTGCCATTAGTTCCATAGCCTCATAAACATGATGCTCCGGCGAAAGAAAGAAAGGGTCTACTATTACCCCATGCTCCGACCTTTTAACCTTATCCACTTCCAATGCCTGGTCGGTAATTGACATGTTTTTGTGGATTATACCCACTCCTCCTTCTCTTGCAATTGCAATAGCCAACCTGGATTCTGTAACAGTATCCATGGCAGAACTCATAAGCGGAATATTTAGCTTAAGAGTTTTTGTAAGGCGAGTAGTAACATCTATATCTCTAGGCAGCATTTCCGATTTTTGCGGAACCAACAGCACATCATCAAAGGTTAGTCCAATTTTGGAAAATCTATCTTCCACTTTAATCCCTCCTAATAAAAAAATAATTATATAAACCTTAAAAAGTTAGCGCGGTATGAAATAATAAGGTTCTTGAATTCTTACGTACTAAAGATACATAACATGAAATTAACTAAACATATGGAAGCTTTATATCTCGTAATAGACGCACTCTATCTCTCTTGCGCCAAAATGGTTAGGATAATTATACTAGAGAACATTTATAGCGTCAAGGAAAATTATATTATATAATTATTTAAAAACATATCTCTTGTCTTTGTTTTGTGTTAGCCATTCCTGGTAGCTGTCAATCTCTTTAAGATTTCTGTTAAGAACCTCCCAGACCTCCTGGGATACAAAATTTCTACTCCACGAGCATGCACCTGCAAGCTTGTACTTCTGTACTAAAGATGATTTTAAGTTTATGGAGTTGGTATCTTCAAGCCAAATCTTAAAAAAAGAGCCATCCTTTTGGTACTGTCCATAGAATTGACCACTCTCTTCATCCCATCTGACTTCTGCATTATTTTCCAAAACAGTCTTCCTGGCTGCTTCCATTGACAGAGCCTTACTTGTTAGATTCTTTCTTCCATTAGCATCAGTTTCTTCCTGCCATAACCGGGTGTAAAAAGGGAGCCCCAAAAGCAGCTTTTCCCTTGGAACCCTCTCTTCCTCAAGAACCCTTTTGAGGATTTTCTCCTGCCATGTCACCTGTGCAACGGATCCGGCCACAGGGCTTGTACTCCAATGCTGATCATAGGACATGTACATTACATAGTCTACTACCTCACTTAAGGCTTTTTTATCATAGCATTTTATGTCATTTACATCCACTGAAACAACCAATCCCTGTTCCTTTAAAAAAGGTGTAATATCCCTGACAAATTGGGTAAAGGCATGCTTGTCCTTTTCATACATATTCTCAAAATCGATGTTTATTCCATCAAGTTTGTAAAGTGATGCATATGCAAGAATCTCTTTAATCAGCCGGTCTCTTGAATCGGTGTTATTGAGAAACTTGCTTGTCATTTCATAATCCCTAAAATCGTTACTTAAAAGGGCCCATACCTTGTAACCGTTACCATGGGCCCATTCAACATATTTTGAGTAAGCTCTGTTTATTAGCTCTCCATCAGCACTCTTAACTTGAAACCATGTAGGGGATATCACATCAAGCCCTTTCATCTCCCCCACCGCCGAATGGTCAGTTCTTCTACTGTATACCATATCCCATACCAGATTTATCTTACCCTTTTGGGGTTTCCAGCCGGGTTCTGCCTTCTCCTCTTGTGGTATCTCCTGTACCATCATTCTTTTTACAACCACAAACCGTTTCTCAATATACCCGATAGCTCCATCCCATGTCCTGACCTTATACCATTTATCATACTCTTCAAATATTCTTAGTGTATTTTCTTCAGAACTCTCTGCTGAAAGAGAAAGCTTTCTGATTATAGGGTATCGCATGGAACGCCCTCTTCTTATGACTGCCTCCGGTGATATGGGTTCTGCAATCTGCCTTAAGCTGTTTTTATAATCTATGACAATCACATTGCTTTGCTTTATATAGGATACTTCAATACTATAGAAACTGCTTAGGAACTCTATTGGTATATATACTATTTCATTTTCCTTTATGACCGGAATCTTTAAAGCCATAGGCTTATTATTAACAATAGCATCAAGATTGTCGGTCTTCATCCTTATTACTCTATCTTTTGTAGTAATAGTGACTTTCTCTAAAGCTTCATCCCAGTAAATATTAGGATCAAAATAACTCTTTACAACATTAAATGGAAGCAGAACCTCTCCTTCTAAAATCTTAGGTTCATGTTCCGAAATAATCTGCTCACCCTCAACTACCAGGATCAGTTTCCCTTCCTCAAAAGCAGGAACCACCTTGTCATTCGGTCTGAAATGAAGGTAATAGACTGCAGGAATCGCAGAGATACCAACTAATACAAGAATTACTACCAGAACTACTAAAACAGCTCTCTTCAAATTTGGCCCCCCCAAAACCTTATTCTTTTAATTTTATCTATTATCAAACATTATACAACAAATTTCGATGTAAATCTCAAGAAAAAAAAAGGAAGCTTTTATTGCTCCCTTAATTTCTCTATTAATTAAGTTAATAACTTTAGCTTCCCTTTATTGGAATACCTTTCTTGAAACTATGGTTTTAATAGCATTAAGCATCCTGTCATCCGGCTCAAAGTATACTATGGTCTTTTTACCTTTTTGGTTTAAAGTGAAGAAATAGACACTTCCGGAGTCCATAGAGCTTACTGCCTTTATTATTGTAGCTCCTTCACCTGTTGCTATATTCTGTTTATCTCCGGTTAGCCTGGCAAATATCTCAAATTCCTTGCAATTGGCACTAATTACTCTTTTTCTTTTCCTTTGGGCAACAATCTTATCTATATCAAGATCTCCATTTGTAAGAGCATACTCATACTCAATTCTTCTTGATGATATAATATAATAGGCTAGATACGCCACACCCATTATAAGTATAAATGAAAAACCATAAGGCCCAATAATCGAGATTATTGCAGTAGTAAGAACAAGAGCAAGAACAATCGATCCAAATATAATTACTTTATCAAAAGTATCCTTTTTTTTATTAATGATCCTTTCAAGAAATATATCCATTTTTCCCCTCCCCCAAATGCTATTAGTACCATCAAACGTTTACAGGTACCTAATAATTTTATCCTCAAATTCATTATAAATCAACGGTTTAAACAAAATATCAACACCTTCAGGGATATTTCCCAATTTCTCGTCATCCTGCAGTTCAATGGGTAAAATCAGCTGGACCTGTATTTGCGGGAAATCAGCACTTATGTTCCGGATGGTATTTTGTATCTCATCATTTATAACATGGGTATCAATTATTATTATCCTGGGTTTTTCCTCTGTCAAATAGTCAAAATAGAATTTAAAGTTGTTTATAACATCAAAGTTCTCTGCTCCAAGTTTAATAAGTGACTCTCTGATATCGTAGCTTTCATCAAAATCATAGCTAAATATCACAAGTTTTGTATCAAATTTTGAATCTGATGATTTATTATACTCCCTAAGAACATTAAGTGACCTGAAATATATATCCTCAAGCCTGGTAATTTCCCTATTTAGGATATTGGCGTAGCTTCCTGATACATGGTCAAACTGGACTCCATAACTGAAGTTATTACTCCCTGTCTCTGACTTCCTAAGAACCTTCCCACACACTTCAATACCTTCTCCTAACGCAAACCCTATTTTCATTTCAACCTGGGTATTAAGGTCTAGTTCCATATCTGAAATAACCATTGCTCCGCCTTTACTTATGTTTCTAACTATACACCCTGTCCAAAGATTGTCATGCTTTACTTCTGAATCTGGATGGGCATCAGACTTATTCTTTCTTATTTCGCTCTTTAATTCCGTATCAAAACGGATATGCTTTCTTAAGTTGTAATACTTTTTTGCTTCAAAATACCTTATAGTAACGGTAGAAGGTGTATCAACACTTTTGTCAGCCACTTCTCCGTTTACAATGTACTCATATCCCTGTCTCTGGAACTTAAACACTACTTTGTTCCCCGTATCACCGGCATAGCCTATACTTTTGGAATCAACCAGTACATCCATACCATCATGGCTGGAATATAGAATTGGAAATACACCCCAGACATCATTATTATCGAATCTTACCCTTACAAGATTAGTATATTGCATTATATTAAACAGCTCTTCTTTGCCTACCGATATAACACTCATAACCAATCTCCTTTATAAAGAAAAATAAAATGCAGTAAAAAAGAATGATCTAAAGAGATCGAACATTAAAAGTAGATAAACAAGATGAGCAAGCCATTTGAGTCAAATAGGCTTAAGCGAATCATATGTTTATCTTTAAAGTTCGCTATCTCTAAAGACATGATCACATAGAAATTGACATGCTTATATAATTCTATTTTATACCTTATACGGTCTAAGTGCAATACTCCTTAAAATAGAGTGAGTGTATTTCTCACTTATGACCCATGTTATTCCAAGAACTCAAGTTTCAAGGCTAAGAGAATGTAACCTTGCTTCGGGCCGAATCAAACTCGCTGCGCTCAAACAAAGAGAGACCCTGAACAATCAGAGTCTCCCCATATAATATTCTCAATTTACGATGGATTAGTACATTCCACCCATTCCGCCCATTCCACCTGGCATTCCTGCAGGTGCAGCTTCTTTTTCAGGTTTATCTGCTACAACACTTTCTGTTGTAAGAACCATTGAAGATACGGAAGCAGCGTTTTGGAGTGCTGATCTTGTAACCTTTGCCGGGTCAACTATACCTACTTCAAGCATGTTAACATATTTTTCATTTAATGCATCAAAGCCTATACCTGCTTCGCTGTTCTTTATCTTTTCAACTATTACGGAGCCTTCCAGGCCTGCATTCGCAGCGATCTGTCTAACCGGCTCTTCTAAAGCCCTTAAGATGATTTGAACGCCTGTCTTTTCGTCTCCAGCAGTAGTTTCCAGAAGCTTTGAAACCTTTGGAATTGCATTTATTAAAGCTGTTCCTCCACCTGCTACTATTCCTTCTTCAACAGCAGCCTTTGTAGCGGCAAGAGCATCTTCAATTCTTAATTTCTTTTCCTTCATTTCTGTTTCAGTTGCAGCACCTACCTGGATAACTGCTACACCACCTGATAGTTTTGCAAGTCTCTCCTGTAATTTTTCTCTATCAAAGTCTGAAGTAGTTTCTTCGATTTGAGCCTTGATAGATGCAATTCTCTTCTTGATTTCATCCTGACTGCCAGCACCATCAACAATTATAGTGTTTTCTTTCTGAACTTTTACCTGCCTTGCTCTACCAAGCTGGTTGATGGAAGTTTCTTTCAGGTCAAGACCGAGCTCTTCGGTGATTACTTCCCCGCCTGTCAGGACAGCTATATCCTGGAGCATTGCTTTTCTTCTGTCACCAAAGCCGGGAGCCTTAACAGCCACACATGTAAATGTTCCTCTAAGCTTGTTAACTACCAGTGTAGCAAGAGCTTCACCTTCAACGTCTTCAGCGATTATAACCAGCTTTTTGCCCTGTTGAACTATTTGCTCCAATACAGGAAGGATTTCCTGGATATTGCCTATTTTCTTGTCTGTAATCAAAATATACGGATCATCAAGAACCGCTTCCATTTTTTCAGTATCTGTGATCATGTAAGGTGATACATATCCTCTATCGAACTGCATACCTTCAACTACTTCAAGGTTTGTACCCATGGTTTTGGATTCTTCTACAGTAATAACGCCATCGTTTGTAACCTTTTCCATAGCATCAGCTATAAGATTACCTATAACATCATCATTAGCGGAAATTGAAGCAACCCTTGCTATATCTTCTTTTCCTTTTATCTTCTGGCTCACTTCCTTAATGCCGTCAACAGCTGCATCAACTGCTTTTGCTATACCCTTTTTGAGTATCATAGGATTAGCGCCTGCAGCTACGTTCTTAAGTCCTTCTCTGATGATAGCTTGAGCAAGAAGTGTTGCTGTAGTAGTACCGTCACCTGCAACATCATTAGTCTTGGTTGCAACTTCTTTTACAAGCTGTGCACCCATATTTTCAAATGCATCTTCAAGCTCAACTTCCTTTGCGATTGTAACACCGTCATTTGTAATCATTGGGGATCCGAACTTTTTATCAAGAACTACATTTCTTCCTTTAGGTCCTAAAGTAACTTTTACTGTATCAGCCAGCTTGTTGACACCGTTCTCCAGCGCTCTTCTAGCTTCTTCACCGAATTTAATTTCCTTTGCCATAAAATTAACCTCCTTAGGTATACTTTTTAGAGTTAGGTTAAATACATTCTATTAGATGTTTTATCCGAAAACATTTCACCAATCAGAACCAAATACAGGACTTAATTAGTCCACAACTGCCAAAATATCGCCCTGCTTTAAAATGGTATACTCCTGTCCGTCAAACTTAACTTCGGTACCGGAATACTTGCTCATAATGACTCTGTCTCCAACCTTTACTTCCATTTTTATTTCTTTTCCGTCCACAACAGTACCAGGTCCTACTGCTACAACTTCTGCTACCTGTGGCTTTTCTTTCGCTGAGCCAGGCAACACTATACCGCTTTTTGTAGTTTCTTCACTTTCTACCATTTTAACAACAACTCTGTCTGCTAAAGGTCTTATTTTCATAAAAGTACCTCCTCTTTATTTTTATTATAATTAGAATTATGTACCTTTTTTATTAGCACTCACTATAAGTGAGTGCTAATCGCAAATATAATATTATTATATTATCCATTTTGTTATCAAACATTCATTTTTTCTAAATTTTATTATTTTGGGGGAATATTCTCCAATGTGTTGACAATTCTTTTTGAATTCATTGATTTTCTTGAGTTTTCTTCGGTAATTGAAGTGTACTAGTCAAATTGAGAGGCAATAGTACTTTGAACAAATTCTGCGAGCCAATATTTACAAACTTCACAGGTCCTATCCCTGTAAAAGAACTTTTTATCCTGTTCATTCCCATTCCTGACTTCATAAATCTCCTTTTCGGGTCTAATGTCAGAAGTCTCTGGTAGAGCCATGAGTTTCTCCTGTCAGGATTGTTCTCTTTAGTAAACCTGTAGATACTATTGCTTGCCATCAGTGCACCAGGGTTGCTGACTTCAATATTTTTGGATGTAACAGTTATGTTTATGCCCCTTGAAATATCTAGATAATCCCTGTGGACAAGGGCATTGGCAATTACTTCTTCCAAAGCCTCAAATGGATAATCCTCTTTATTTATCAAACCTTTAAGGTACTGTGAAGTACTATCCAGCATATTAAGAATATTTCCGTAGAACATCTTGACCTCATCATTTAATATAACCTTTATATGTACATGAGGCAGGTACAGGGACGGATTTTTCCCAAAAAGCAGCAAGCCACCTATAGTAGGATGGTATCCTTCCCCTTCGCCCTTTTGTCCTACTATTCCTAAGGCTTCCAAAAGCAGCTGGCTTGGATTGTCGCTTATAACATTTAATGTTTTAAAATAATTATTAATCAATACATTATCAAGCTCTTCCAAACCAACATTTTTTAAAATAACCGTCTCGTAGGTCATAAGACCATTCTCCTGAAAAAGGTTGGCTATTTCACTTCTTCTTGCTATATCGGTGGTAGAGCCTCTTCTAATATAGAATGCACCGTTCTGCATCATCTGGTGCGGCTTGTGGCTGCTTCTATAAACAGTCAAAACCCCCACTGTCTTCCCATCCAGCCGAATGAAATCAACCGAAATAGGGACCGGGGGGTCACACCTGTTATATATAGTCTGTTGAATCTGTTCTTCTTTTAAGTCATTTGGATCAATACCGAGAACCTTCTTAGTCTTATCCTCGATACCAAAAATAATATACCCTCTTCCACCCCTGGAATTGGCCATAGCAATTACATCCTTAGTGAGTTCCTTCTTATCACTATCGGTGGATAAATTAAGCTCTGCCTTAAAATCAAGTTTTGGCCCCTCTTCCTGCTTGAGCAACCTCTTAAGCTTATACCTATCCAATGCTGCACCTCCAGGTTAACCTTATTTTTTTACACTCCTTATAAAGTTCTCTATGCTTCTGTCATATGTCTTTTCAGCCTCAGCCGGAAAAAAACAGCCCGGTATTTCACCCATGGAGCGGTGGTATTCTACGCACGCACAGCAAGCTCCTCTTCTACTGCAAGACATACACGTACATGTGCATTTAGCCTTGTTCTTTTCTAAAGCGCAATCCATATTTGTCCCCCCTGTTATCTTCTCTTTTTCAGCTCCTCATATATATCATCAAGCTTTACTCCTCTTTCTACCATCAATACAAAAAGGTGATAAAAGAGGTCGGATATCTCATAGATTATTTCTCCCTTGTCATTATTCTTTGCTGCAATGATAACCTCTGCAGTTTCTTCTCCTACTTTCTTCAATATCTTATCAATACCTTTATCAAATAAATAATTTGTATAGGAACCTTCCTTCGGGTTTATTGTTCTGTCAACTATTACGTCATACACTTCCTGAAGTACCCTGGACTTATCACCATAAACCTTGCTCTCGTCAAATACCTTATGGGAAGTTTCTTCTACGCCTTCTTTAGAGAGTTCCCTGTAAAAGCAGGAATAGTGCCCTGTATGGCAAGCGGCTTCAACCTGTTCAACTTTTATGAGAAGGGTATCTCCATCACAATCTATATTTATTGATTTTATATTCTGAAAATGACCTGAAGTCTCACCTTTTAGCCACAACTTGTTTCTGCTTCTGCTAAAATAATGAACTTTTCCTGTTTCCAAAGACTTCTTAAAAGCTTCTTCATTCATATAGGCCATCATAAGTACTTCATTGGTTTTATAATCCTGTGTAACTACAGGAATCAGCCCATTATTATCGAATTTTAATAGATCTTCCATGTTTTTGACCCCCTGTTTCTATATCCTTATCTCTATTCCTCTAGCCTTTAAATAATTCTTAAGATCCATAATTTCCATTTCCCTGTAGTGAAAAAGCGATGCTGCCAGTACAGCGTCAGCCTTACCATCCACCAAAGCCTCATGAAAATGCTCCATTGTACCAGCACCTCCTGATGCAATTACCGGAATTTTAACGCTTTCTGAAACCATTCTGGTAAGCTCGATGTCATATCCGCTTTTGGTCCCATCACAATCCATGCTGGTAAGAAGGATCTCTCCTGCTCCGCGCTTTTCAGCTTCAACAGCCCATTCTACCGCATCTTTGCCGGTGTTAACCCTTCCACCGTTTAAATACACATCCCATCCGGACTTATCTTCTCTCCTTTTTGCATCTATTGCAACCACAACGCATTGGCTTCCAAAGCGCCAGGCAGCTTCGGAAATAAGCTCCGGTCTCTTTAAGGCAGCAGAGTTTACGGATATTTTGTCTGCCCCCGCTTTTAATATCTCCCTGAAGTCATCTACCTGCCTTATTCCTCCACCTACGGTGAATGGGATAAACACCTGCTCCGCCACTCTTCTTACCACATCAAGCATTATACTTCTTGCATCAGCTGAAGCTGTAATATCAAGAAATGTAAGCTCATCAGCACCGGCTTTATCATAAATGGCAGCAACCTCTACCGGATCACCTGCGTCCCTTATGTTAACAAAATTTACACCTTTAACAACCCTGCCAGCATGAACATCCAGGCAAGGAATTATACGTTTTGTCAGCATTTCCATTACCCCTTATTTTGCTATCTCAATAGCTTTCTTTAGATCCAGATCTCCTGTATAAAGTGCTTTTCCAACAATAACGCCGGCAACACCTACTTCTTTGAGGTTTTTTATGTCATCCAAATTACTAACCCCGCCGGATGCTATTACTTCTATATCAACGGCTTTCACCATTTCTTCCATAGCTTTAAGATTCGGACCCAAGAGCATCCCGTCTCTTGATATATCTGTATATATTATGGTCTTTGTACCAAGCTCCTCCATCTTTTTAGCAAATCCTACAGCAGTAAACTCGCTGGTTTTTGCCCAACCCTCAATAGCAACCATTCCATCTTTTGCATCAATACCTATAACAACATTACCTTCAAACGTCTTTACTGCCTTCTTAACCAGGTTTGGGTCATTAACTGCGGATGTACCGAGAATCACACGCTGGATGCCTTTACAAAGGACCGTCTCTATCATTTCTATTGTCCTGATTCCTCCACCCAATTGAACCGGTATGCCAAGCTTAACTGCCATTTCGCTTATAACGGATATATTTTGGGCTACACCTGTTCTTGCTCCATCCAAGTCAACTACATGAAGATACTCTGCTCCCAGCTCCTCCCACTTAAGAGCCATCTCAACAGGGCTGTCGGAATAAACAGTAACCTTGTTAAACTCTCCCTGCGCAAGTCTAACACATCTTCCATCCTTAACATCCACAGCGGGATAAATAATCATAGTAAAAAGACCTCCTAAATCTAAATAAGTTTTATATTTAAAGTCGATTTTGCATTAAAAAACTGTATACATAATATCGTCATAAAATTCGTTTACCTGCATTAAATACTATTGACAAAGTTTCTCAGCATATTGAGCCCAACCTCACCGCTTTTTTCAGGATGAAACTGGGTAGCATAAATGGACCCTTTCTGTACGGCTACAGAAAAGTTTATACCGTAATTGGTTGAAGCAATAACAATATCTTTGTCATCGGTATCCAGGTAATAGGAATGAACAAAGTAAACATACGGATTTTTTGAAATGCCTTTAAACAATGGAGACTCACCCTTTAGTTCAAGAGAATTCCATCCCATGTGCGGAACTTTAAGATTCATATCATCGGGAAGCTGTTTGATTGCTCCTCTTAGTATCCCAAGGCCTTGAACGTCCTGTCCGCCCTCTTCACTGTAATCAAACAGAAGCTGCATTCCAAGGCAAATTCCCAAAAACGGCTTTTTACTCTCTATAACCTTATTTATTACCTCAATCATACCATACTTCCCAAGGCTCTGCATAGCATCCGCAAAAGCCCCAACACCAGGTAAAACTACAGCATCCGCATTCAATATAAATTCTTTATCCGAAGATACTTTTGCCTCACATCCAATAAAGTGAAGCGCTTTTTCTACACTTCTTAAATTCCCTACCTCATAATCTATTACAGCTATCAATATTACTCACTCCATATAAATATAGTCTGGTAATTCCAATATACTTGAAACAGCTAACACTCCCCTTACCTTTTTAAAGTAAAGGGAGTGCCTGTTGTTAAGCCAGTTTTTTTCCTGTGATTCGTTCATATGCTTCTATATATTTAAGTTCGGTATTCTTTACAACATCATCGGGAAGATTAGGCGCTGGCGGCTTCTTATCCCAATCAATGGATTCCAGGTACTCTCTTAGGAATTGTTTGTCAAAACTCTTTTGAGCCCTTCCCGGCTCATAATCATTCATATCCCAAAACCTTGAAGAATCCGGAGTAAACATCTCGTCACCTACCACAAGTTTACCGTCAACTATACCAAATTCAAACTTTGTATCTGCCAGTATAATGCCCTTGCTCTCTGCATATTGACTTGCCTTGTTATATAGAGCAATGCTTGCATCCTTAAGCTTGTTTGCAAGGTCGGTTCCGATTCTGTTACAGAGCTCTTCAAAAGAAACATTTTCGTCATGTCCTTCCAGAGCCTTTGTTGATGGTGTAAATATAGGCTCCGGAAGCTTGTCTGCCTGCTTTAAGCCTTCAGGAAGCTTTAGGCCGCATATGGTTCCGGTTTGTTTATAATCCTTAAGCCCTGATCCTTCAAGATAGCCCCTGACTATACACTCCGCTTCAACCATCTCAATCTTTTTTACCAGCATGGATCTTCCCTGAAGCTCTTCCTTAAACTTTGAAAGCCCTTTAGGGTACTGGGATACATCTGTAGTTATGATATGGTTGCCGATTATATCCCTGGTATAGTCAAACCAAAACTCTGAAATACTGTTGAGCACCTTGCCCTTATTACGTATAAGGTTAGGGAATACTACATCAAAGGCAGATATTCTGTCTGTAACTACAATAAGAAGTTTATCTCCCAAATCATATACATTTCTTACTTTGCCTTTAATGTAAAGGGGTAAGCCAATAAAATCCGTGTCGTTAATTAACATCTTTACATACCTCTCTAACAAACTTTTCTATATCGAATTTCTCGTCTATAATGTTCCCTTTGTAGACATTACACCTTCAATCCTGGTGTCTATGATAGTTGCTTCATCAAGTGCCCTTCCGAAGGCCTTAAAAATAGCTTCAATTATATGATGAGTATTGCTTCCGTAGAACACTTTAATATGTAGGTTTATACCGGCATTAAAGGAAACTGCCCTGAAGAACTCTTCAAAAAGCTCTGTTTCCATATTGCCCAGCCTTTCACAGTCAAACCTGGCGTCAAAAACCAGAAAAGGTCTTCCGCTTAAGTCAAGAGCAACCAAAGCCAATGCCTCGTCCATGGGAACATATGAAGAGCCATACCTTTTAATGGACTTCTTATCACCTAAAGCCTCTTTTAAAGCCTGTCCCAGGACGATTCCCACATCTTCCACAGTGTGGTGGGCATCAACCTCCAGATCCCCTTGGGCTTTTACTGATAGATCAAATAGCCCGTGTCTTGTAAAAAGGTTCAGCATATGATCCAGGAAACCTACTCCTGTATTTATATCACTTTTACCGGTACCATCAATACTTATGCTCAAGCTTATATCTGTCTCGCCGGTCTTTCTATTGATTTTTGCCTTTCTACTCATCAAACAGCCTCCGTAGAATTCCTTATTGTTAATTCATATAATTATAACAG
The DNA here is from genome assembly GCA_049325575.1 of Bacillota bacterium. Lineage (GTDB taxonomy): Bacteria > Bacillota > Clostridia > Acetivibrionales > Acetivibrionaceae > JBMOLK01. The sequence continues at coordinate 20,378 of JBMOLK010000328.1, forward strand.
ATAAGCTATTATCTATTCTACCAGTTCTATAAAAAATCTCAACCAAATGTTTTACTAAAGTTGTATTACATTTTATGTTTTAAAATTCGTAGTTTAAATCAACACGAAAGAATGCTCTTTAACTCCTCTAGAAATATATCATTTTGCTCCTTATTACCTATACTTATCCTAAAGAAGTTCTCAAGTACAGGTACGCTGCCAAAGCTCCTTACCAGTACTCCTCTTTCCAAAAGCAGCCTGCAAACCTTTCCGGCATCGGATACTCTTAGCAATATAAAGTTTGCCTCCGATGGGTAAGGGTGTATACCCTTTATTTTCTTAAGTTCTTCCATCAGATAATCTCTCTGGAGTTTTATGTATTCTATTTCTTTGTTTCTTTCCTCCCTCTCTTCAAACACCAGCTTTGCCACCAGCTGTGACAGGGAGCTTATATTAAACGGTATTTTTACCTTGTTGATTTCATCGGCCATTTCAACGCTGCTTAGGGAATAACCGCATCTAATTCCTGCAAGACCGTAGGCTTTTGAGAAAGTACGCAGCACAATCAGATTATTGTACCTTTTTACAAGTGAAATAGCAGTCTCTCTGGAAAACTCTGCATAAGCTTCATCTACCACTATAATAGACTTACTTAAGGCCTTTGCAATCTTTTCAATATCTCCAAGGGGTATAAGGCCCCCTGTTGGGTTATTGGGGCTGCAGAGGAAAACCACCTTGGCATTCTCTTTATTTGAAGTCTCAATAAACTCATTTATATCGTACACAAACCCCTTGTCTTCCTTCAATGGAATTTTAATTACAATCCCGCCTGCAATAGCAGTATAAAATCTATACATATCAAAAGTAGGCTCAGGACATACCACCTTGTCACCTTTACCTACAAAGACATTTGTTATGGCCTGAATCAACTGGTCGGAACCACTGCCTACAATTACGCCATCATAATCAATATCCCAATATGATGCCAAAACTTTTCTTAGTTCGTTTGAATTGGTATCGGGATAGAGGTTAAGCTCCGGACCTTTAGTGAAATAATCGGCAAGCTTCATCCTTATCTTCTCCGGAAGCTCAAAAGGGCTCTCATTGGCATCAATCTTTACCTTATATGGCACCACCTTTGGGTTATACGGTGTAAAATCTCTAAGTTCGGGTCTAACCAAATCCCTTATCATAAATACAATTCACCCCTTATTCTTCCTCAAACCTGACCCTGATCGCATTTGCGTGACCACTTAATCCTTCAGATTCTGCAAAAAGTATTACATCATCCTTAACCTTGCCAAGAGCTTTTTTGGAATAGGATATTATGCTGCTCTTCTTAACAAAATCGGATAAGTTAAGAGGCGAGAAAAATCTCGCTGTTCCGCTTGTGGGAAGAACATGATTGGGCCCTGCAAAATAATCTCCCAAAGGCTCTGATGAGTAATTCCCCAAAAATATCGCACCGGCATTCCTTATACAGCTTAATAGTCCAAAGGGTTCCTCAACGCAAAGCTCAAGGTGCTCCGGGGCAATCCTGTTTACAATCTCTACGGCTTTTTCCATGCTTTCAACAATTACTGCAGCCCCAAAGTCTTCTATTGATTTTTGGGCCATTTCCCTCCTGGGCAGTGCCTCAACTTGCTGGTCAACCTCCCTTTGCACATCCTTTGCAATTTTCTCGGATGTGGTAACCAGAATTGAAGAAGCCAGAACATCATGCTCTGCCTGGGATAACAGGTCTGCTGCAACAAATCTTGGATTTGCAGAATCATCCGCAACCACCATGATTTCACTGGGGCCGGCTATCATATCTATATCACAATACCCGTATACTGTCCTCTTTGCCATTGCAACATATATGTTTCCAGGTCCTACAATCTTATCAACCTTGGGAACGGTTCCGGTACCAAATGCTAACGCCGCTATCGCCTGTGCGCCGCCCATTTTATATATTTCATCTACCCCGGCTTCCTTGGCTGCCACCAGTATGGAAGGATTAACCTTTCCATCTCTTCCGGGAGGCGTAGCCATTATTACCCTGCTTACTCCTGCTACCCTGGCAGGTATTACATTCATAAGAACAGAAGAAGGATATGAAGCAGTCCCTCCTGGAACGTATACCCCTACAATCTCTAAGGGATTGTACAGCTGTCCCAGTATTACACCGTCCTCCTCGGTAGAAAACCATGATTTCTCTTTTTGCTTTGAATGAAACTTTTCAATGTTCTCCCTGGCTTTCCTGATTACTTCTACAAGCTTGCTGTCAACTTTCTTATATGCTTCTTCTATCTCATCCACGGATACCTTTAATTTATCAGAAGTAAGCTCAACCTTGTCAAACATGGAGGTATACTCTATAACTGCCTTATCCCCCTTTTGCCTTACATTGTTTACTATGTCCTCAACGCGCCTTAGGACATCGCCGTATTCCATCTGGCTTCTTGATGCCAGCTTCTCAAATATATCACTGTCTTTTCCGGCTCTTAAGTCTATAATTCTGATCAAGGGTCTCACCTCTTTTCCAGTTCTTTTCTTATACCGTCAATTATTCTATTTATACGTTCACTCTCCATCTTCATACTGACCCTGTTTACAACCAGCCTTGCGCTGATATCGGCAATGGTATCAAGAACCACCAGCCCGTTTTCCTTTAAAGTCCTGCCGCTTTCAACCAGGTCAACAATCACCTCTGAAAGTCCTACAAGAGGGGCCAGCTCTACAGAGCCGTTAAGCTTTATTATCTCTATAGACTCTCTTCTTTTATGTTCAAAATATTCTCTTGCAATCCTGGGATACTTTGTGGCCACCCTTTTGTTGGTCAACTGGTCAAGCTTCCCCTGAAGCTCCGAAGGTCCTGCGACCACCATTCTGCAGGCAGCAAACCCCAGATTAAGCACCTCGTATAAGTGTCGTCCTTCCTCCAGCAGGGTGTCCTTTCCTACAATCCCTATATCCGCTGCTCCGTACTCAACATACGTAGGCACATCGCTGGGTTTTGCAAGAAAAAACTTTATTTTATTTTTCTCATCCGATAAAATGAGCTTCCTGGATGAGCTCTTAAGTTCAGAACAGTCAATTCCTATGGCTTCAAACAGCTCTACCGACAAATCGGTAAGTCTGCCTTTTGAAAGTGCGATAGTCAAATACCTCATACCATACCTCCCTAAATTACCTTTTCCGACCTTTTAAGTGAGTTGTTTTCATATTTAAACCCTTAGCTTAAAAGCTCGCTTATAGTCACTTTCCTGACCTCACCTTTTTCAATATTATGGACCTCTATATTATCATCGTCCAAAACATTGATTATACCGCCAATACCCTTTGATGCAGCATATTTCTTCACTTCTTCCACGTCATCACCCGTGATATCCATCTCTATCACAAGACCTTGTTCCCTTAGGGATTCACACACCTTAAGTGCGGTCTTCCTGCCCGATTCCCTGTAGGTTATAAGACTGTCGATCCCTGGCTTTTCAATCTCAATTTTTTGCCTGTCCATGGCCATCATTACCATGTTTATCCCTAGTGAAAATCCTGTAGCCGGACTATTCTTCCCAAACTTTTCAACCAGCTTGTCGTATCTTCCTCCGCTTAAGATAGGAAATCCAATACCGTAGGTAAAGCCTCTGAAAATTGTGCCGCTATAATAGTTAAGACTCTGTACCATACCCAGGTCTACCGAAACATATTTGGAGAGCCCATAGTCATCCAATATCTTAAGCACCTTCCTTAAATTTTCAAGGGCATTTATGGAACGTTCATTTATGGGATATTTCTCAACCCTGTCAATTACATCAATGGCCCCGAATAGTCTTGGAAGACTAAAAATAAGCTCTTTAAGGTCATCTCTAATATTATGGTTCTTAACCAATTCTTCAATTGCCAGAAAATCCTTCCTGTCAATCAGTTCCCTCATCTGCTCTGTTTCTTCATCCGACAGGCCTGTTTCCTCCATAAGGCCCTTAAAGAATTCCACCTGCCCTATATCAATCTGAAAGTTCTCAAGGCCACAAGCTTTCACTGCATCAATTGCAGTGGCTATTATCTCTGCATCAGCTTGTGGGGTATTAACTCCCAGTATTTCAACTCCAGCCTGGGTAAACTCCTTTTGTTTTCCTCCCCCAAGCTCGTTATATTTAAAAGTGTTGCCTATATAGGAAAGCTTTATGGGATAGCCTGCATCCTTATATTTTGTTGCTGCGACCCTGGCAATAGGTACCGTTATATCCGGCCTTAAAACCAGAATTCTACCCTGCTGGTCAAAGAATTTAAACATGGTCTCCTGGGGTGTAATATCATCCTCGGCAGAAAAGACATCATAGAATTCCACCATTGGAGTCTCAACCTCATAATACCCGCGACTTCTAAATACTTTTCTTATCTTATCTTCCAAATACCTTTTATGATAGCACTCGTTTACAAGTATATCCTGAAAACCTTCAGGGGTATAAATTTTCCACTTAGCCAATTCCAGCACCTCACTTTAACACTTTATCATGCTAAATCGATAAATTGATGAATTAAACTAATTATAAGAAAAGTTCCGTTATTTGTCAAGAAAAAAATAGGGCCGTGCTAAAAATGTCTTTCAGCACAGCCCCTAAGAATTTACTTAAAGATCTACTTCTTATTATTTAATCTCAACTTCATATCCTTCGCTATCTATATAAACATCTTCCGATGTACCACTGATAAAAGCTTTTAGGTATTTTGCCTTGTTTACAAAGTCCTTAAAGCTTTCCATATCAAGTTCTTCAACAAACTCTACAGTTTCCCCTGCTCCAATCACCGTATCCGTCAACATCATCATAAAGAGCTTGTCGCTTGACCATGTATAAATTATTTCCTTATTGGAATCAAGAAGCTTAAAGTCGTATTTCTGACTGGATGTATGGTTTATGGTTATTTCCTTTTTTAAGCTGTTGGTAATCTTAAGCTTCATCTTAAAGACATCGGTCCCTTTTTCATATCCGGGTTCTACAGTCAGGCCGTCGTCTGCTTTAGCTTTAAGCTTGATTTCGTATCCATTCTCATCTATTTTAAAGCTCTCGCAAACTCCGGCTATAAGTGCTTTAAAATACACTGCCTTGTCAGCTACAGCTTCATAACTTGGTTTGTCAAGATTTTCACTGAATTTTACCGTCTCACCTGCAGGGATTATAGTCTCTGTCAACATCATAATGAACTTTTTGTCGGCAGACCATTGATATAAAATATCCTTCTTCGAATCAAGGAGCATAAAGTCATATTTCTGGCCGGATGAATGATCTATCTTAATTTCCCTACCGGTATTATTAGTGATCTTTACTATCATCTTGTAGAAGTCTCCATCTTTTATAAACAAAGGCTCAACATCAACCTTTCCTTCTGCTTTATCCCCTGGCCTTTCAATTACCGGGCCATCCGACAGTTTTGACAGTGCAGTCATCAGTCTGTCCAACACTACCAAAGCTTCCGCCCTTGTAGTAATTCCTTTGGGGACAAACCTGTTATTGCCTCTCCCCATTATAAAGCCTAACTTAACTGCCTTCTTAACATCACTGTTAAACTTTGGATCAATCTTATCATCATCAGAGAATTTATCAGCGCTTTCTTCTAACTCATCAACAATGATGCCCAGCTTATAACTATAAGCGTTAACTATATAATGTACCATCTCTTCACGGGTTATAAGGTCATCAGGCCTAAACTTACCTCTGTCATCTATAATATTTAATACTGCAAGATCATAGAGCGGTGAGGCATACCAGTCTTCGTTTTTGACATCACTATAAAATTCGTTTATATCCGGGGCTTTAATGTAATTCATTACGATTCCTGCAGCCTTATGTAAAGCCACAGCAAACTCTGACCTTTTCATCTTTACATCAGGCAGGAATTTTCCGTTTCCAACACCACGGATTACTCCTGTATCCGCCATTTTTTCTATGACGTTCTTAGCCCAGTGCCCGGAAACATCCGAAAACGCTACCTTTTTAGCCGGCTCCCGGCTTCCTTGCGAAGAATCATTTGCCGCAACCGGTAGGTTTACAAAAACCAGACACAGCGCCAACACAATTAACAATACTCTTTTCATAACCTATTACCTCCTGTTTATTAATAAATTCATCAAACTTTTAAAGCTTTCTCCCCGCCTCACAAATATGATCTGTTTTTGCTAATCTAAATATTTAGACGAACACAAATATTTTTTTGTTCCATTAAAAATTTAGATTACATAAAAAGTTTATCCCAAACTCACACCCTTTTATAAGATCCAAGTTTGGGATAACATTATTCAAAGTCTATTATAGAGATCGAACTGTAAAAGTAGATAAACAAGATAGGCAAGCCATTTGTATCAAATAAGCGGAGCGAACTATATGTTTATCTTTACGGTTCGTTACCTCTAATATATAAAAATAAAATACACTGGGTACTAACTGATCTTGACCAAATTTGCATAGGCCGCCATAAGTCTTTTCATACCTGTGCCTTTAAAATGTATTTCCAGCTTATAATCGTCATTTTCCTTCTCAACCAGCGTTATAATTCCAACCCCAAATTTTTTGTGTTCCACCTGATCTCCTACGCTAAACTCCGTAGAAGCTGCCTTTTGTGTCTCTTTAAGACCTGGAGCTCTAAAGCTTGCCTGGGGGTTAAACCCACCTTTGCCTGGTGCGGCGGCTTCATTCTTACTCTTAAGGGAACCAGCTGCAGGGGCATGCTCCCTTTCACCACTGTCTAAAAGCTCACCGGGAACCTCGTTTAGAAACCTTGACACCCTGTTATAGCTTGTATTGCCAAACAATGTCCTTGTGAAGGTATGTGTCATATAGAGATTTTCCCGGGCTCTTGTAATACCCACATAGCACAGCCGTCTCTCCTCTTCAAGCTCATTTTCATCAGACATTGACCTATACCCCGGGAATACACCTTCCTCCATGCCTACCATAAACACAACGGGGAACTCCAATCCCTTTGCACTGTGAAGTGTCATAAGAGCCACATAGTCACTATCTTCATCCATAGTATCAATATCAGATACGAGAGAAACATGAGCTAAAAACTCCTCAAGACCCTTTTCTTCGTTTTTGGACTCAAACTCTAAGGCAACGGATATTAATTCCTTAATATTTTCTATCCTGCTCACTGCTTCTAAAGTATCTTCATCCTCATAGCTCTTTAAAATCCCCGACTTTTCAATTACTTCTTCAATCATCTCGGAGGCTGTCATGGTATCTTTTTGTGCCCTGAATCTGTTTATCAGCGATACAAAACCTTCCAGCTTTGAAGCTGCTCTGCCAAGATCGGGTATTTCTGATGCAGAAGAAACAATAGAATAGATACTTGCCTCCCTTAGGTTGGCGATCCTTTCGGCCGTGTCGACTGTAGTATTGCCTATACCTCTCTTGGGTTCGTTTATTATCCTCTTAAGGCTTATATTATCAGAAGGGTTTTGAATTAAGCGAAGATACGCAATAACGTCCTTGATTTCCTTCCTGTCATAGAACTTGAGGCCCCCGAATATTTTATAGCTTATACCTTCCTTCATTAGCATTTCTTCCAGCACACGGGACATGGCATTTATCCTGTAAAGAATTGCAAAATCCTTATACGGTCTGTCATTTGCCGTACTTAGCCTTTTTATTTCGCTGGCAACAAAATAAGCTTCCTCATGCTCATTGGAACATTCACGGCATTTGATCCTGTCCCCCGATTGGTTGTCCGTCCAAAGGCTCTTATTCTTTCTTCCGAAATTATTTTTTATTACGCTGTTTGCAGCATCAAGGATAGTCTGGGTTGAGCGGTAATTCTGCTCAAGCTTTATTACCTTTGCATCCTTAAATTCTTTCTCAAAGTCCAAAATATTTCTTATATTTGCCCCTCTCCAGCCGTAAATGGATTGGTCATCATCGCCCACTACGCAAAGATTCCTGCTTCCCTGGGCTATAAGACTGACCAGGGAATACTGGGCCGTATTTGTGTCCTGGTATTCATCAACCAATACATATCTAAACTTTCTCTGGTAGTAATCCAGCACCTTAGGGTTTTCCAAAAACAGCTTTATAGTAAGCATAATTATATCATCAAAATCCAGGGCATTATTCTGTTTTAGCTTTTTCTGATAAAGCTCATATATCTTTGCAATTTTATTCATTCTGAAATCTTCTGCATACATTTTTGAGTATATGTCAGGAGTAATGAGTTCATCCTTTGCTTTTCCTATCATTTCAAGCACAGACTTTGGGGGATAGTTTTTATCATTCAGATTGAGCTCTTTAAGGCAGTCCTTTACTACAGTCTGCTGATCGGTATAGTCAAATATTACAAAGCTTTTATCATAATCTATCTTATCTATATCCCTTCTTAGGATCCTTACGCACATGGAGTGAAAGGTGCTTACCCAAATGCTGTCGCTTACTTCACCTATAAGCTTGTCTATCCTTTCTCTCATTTCCCTTGCAGCTTTATTTGTAAAGGTAATCGCCAGAATGCTTGCAGGATGTACATTCTTTTCCCTGATCAAATACGCTATCCTATGGGTCAGAACCCTCGTTTTTCCACTGCCGGCCCCGGCCAGAATAAGCAGCGGGCCATCTATATGCAATACTGCTTCCTTTTGTTCCTTATTTAATCCCGTTAATAGATCCATGGCTCTTCCTCTCTTTTTTCTTCTCTCAAATTTCCTACGTACAAACTCAAATGCCGAGACCTTAGCCTCGGCATTTTAATTATAGTAGAAAAAATGATTCTTTACAAATATATATTTAAACGTTCAGGGTAAAAGAATCAGAACTCCGGCTCAATTAAGCCATAATTCCCATCTTTTCTCCTATAAACAACATTCGATTCCTGCGTCTCTGCATTTGAAAACATGAAAAACTCATGTCCCAAAAGATTCATCTGCAGTATAGCTTCTTCCACTGTCATGGGCTTTATTGCAAATCTTTTTGTTCTAACAATCCTATAGTTATGCTCATCATCAACATCATGATCTTCAAACTTTAAGTTTTCAAGTCTAAGTCCACCCTCGTGGTATTTCTTTTCCAGCTTGGTCTTATTTCTCCTTATCTGCCTTTCGAGACTGTCTACAACCAGATCTATTGAAGCATACATATCCTCATCATCTTCTTCGGCCCTAAGTACACCACCGTTGAAAGGAATGGTTACTTCCACTATTTGTCTATTTTTCTGCACGCTCATTGTAATGTGAGCTTCTGCATCCCTATGAAAATACTTATCAAGCTTGCCGACTTTTTTTTCAGCTCTTTCCCTTAAAGCTTCTGTTACATCAATGTTTTTTCCGCTAACTATAAATTTCATATATGTCTACAGCCCCTTTCTGTCGGTGACAAATACTGTATCAGATGTACTCCTTAAAACAATACTTGTCTACTATTTCTCTAATATTCTTACCCAAAATCACTTACATGAAACGCGCTCTAGCCTGAAAATTTTATAAAACTTACACCTCCAAGAATTAGATTTTATTAGAAATATCAGGTATTATGCTTGCGTGCTCTGTTGTGCATTCTGGAAAAAATATTATATTTATATTAATTCTACGTTAAGAAAATAATTCCTTCTAAAACTTGTCCAGTTTTTAGTGTTGATTATTATATATTTTTTAATATTTACTTTTATTTTATTCTAATCTGTCTGATA
>JBMOLK010000329.1:0-3551 GCA_049325575.1 Bacillota bacterium
CACGAAGGTATGAAATTCTCATATATGAAAATACTATGACTTATAGGGAGTTGGATCTATGAAGATTTGGGGAAGAATTTTTAAATCTGATAAGAAGCATATAATAAACAGTCAAAACATAAATACAGGATATACACTAAAACAAAGTCTTGAATATAATACTACATTGGTAAAGGATACTCTTGGTGGAAGTAGTGATATTGTTGTAAGAGAATTTTCAATCGGCGAAAGAAGTAAAATAAAAATTGCAGTGTTATATATTGAAGGATTAGCCGATAAGAACTTAATTAATGATTTCATTTTGAAATCATTAATACAAGAGATAAGAAGTATAAGTATTGACCCAGATACACTCAACGGCAAAGATTTATTTAAAACTTTGAAGGATTTATTCCTCCAGGATGGGCAGAGTAATAATATTTCAGACTTTGGAGATCTTTATAATCATCTTTTATCAGGAGATACCATTATACTTATAGATGGATATACCCGAGGTTATGTTTTAGGTTCAAAAAAATGGGAAGACCGTGGTGTTCAAGAACCTAATTCGCAAACTGTTGTCAGAGGGCCAAGAGATAGCTTTACTGAGACACTGGGTACTAATACGTCACTACTTCGCAGAAGAATAAAGGATACGAATCTTTGGATAGAAACCAAACAAATTGGACGGATAACAAAAACTGATGTGGCAATCGCATATATAAAAGGAATAGCCAATGATAAAATTATACAGGAAGTCCGTGAACGGCTCAATAAAATCGATATTGACGGGATTTTAGAAAGTGGATACATAGAAGAACTTATTGAGGATAAAGCATATACACCTTTTCCGACTATATATAATACGGAACGGCCTGATGCAGCGGCGGCCGGATTATTGGAAGGACGAGTGGCTATTCTGGTAGACGGTACACCTTTTGTTCTCTTGGTACCAGCATTATTTGTTCAATTTTTCCAAACGCCGGAAGACTATTATCAGCGTTTTGATATTAGCACGATGATTCGTGTACTTAGATATTTTTGTTTTTTCGTAGCACTTCTTACACCCGCCATATATATTGCCATTACAACGTTCCATCAGGAAATGCTGCCTACACCTCTTCTTATCAGTATAGCATCACAACGTGAAGGAGTTCCTTTCACGGCCTTTTTTGAGGCACTACTAATGGAAATTGTTTTTGAAATTTTGCGTGAAGCAGGTATAAGAATGCCACGAGTAATCGGACCAGCGATTTCCATTGTCGGAGCATTGGTAATAGGAGAAGCAGCGGTACAGGCAGGAATTGTTTCGGCCGTGATGGTAATTGTCGTCTCTCTCACAGCCATCAGCAGTTTTGTATTTCCATCATATAATCTGGCTATAGCTGTTAGGATTCTACGGTTTGTCTTTATGCTGTTATCGGCCACCTTTGGATTATACGGTATTTCTGTAGGACTTGTTGCACTGGTTCTACACCTAAGCAGCCTGCGTTCTTTTGGAATTCCTTACATGTCACCTGCAGCACCTTTTAATTTAAATGACCAGAAAGATGCTATACTTCGCTTACCATTATGGAGCATGTTTACACGGCCTCACCTGTTAAGTAAAAATAATATAATTCGTCAGCAAAGACCTTCCAAGGCGAAACCCAGATCTTCAAGCCGGCAATAAAAATACTGATACTACTAAGGAGTCCAATTATGAAAAGAATTCTTATGCTATTGTTCGCGATGGTGTTTTGCATGATTTTTACCAGCTGTTGGAACAGCCGTGAGATAGATGAACTTTCCATTGCGACCGCACTAGGAATTGATAAAAGTAAAGAAGGATATATTGTTACTGTGCAATTAATTAAACCAGGAGAAATTGCAAAAGAAAAAACCGGTAAGAGTGCACCTGTTATTACCTACCGCACTTACGGTAAAACCGTATATGAGGCTATTAGAAAACTAACCTTAGAAACGCCCAGAAGGATATATTTGTCTCACTTGAGATTGGTTGTTTTTGGGGAAGAACTCGCAGAAGAAGATGGTATAGGAAAGGTTATGGATTTCATTTCTAGGGACCATGAAGTACGAACAGATTTTTATATTACAGTATCAAGAGGTACCAAAGCTGAAAAATTGTTAAACATTTTAACGCCACTGGAACAGATTCCCGCAAATAAAATTTTTTCAGCCTTGGAAACATCCGCAAATGAATGGGCTCCAACTAAACATATTCAGCTATATGAATTGGTACATAGTTTGGTTAGTGAGGGAAAAGAACCAGTATTGACAGGTATTATAATTAAAGGAGATCCAGAAATTGGAATGGATATTTCGAACCTAGAAAAGGTTGATGTACCTACTACTGTTCAAATCCGTTACCTTGCAGTATTTAAAAAGGATAAGCTTGTTGAATGGCTGAATGAAGAAGAAAGTGTAGGGTATAATCATATTACGGGTGGAGTTAAGAGTACTATAGTTACCATACCATGGCTACAGGGCGGTAAAATAGGTATTGAATTAGTTCGAACCAAATCAAAGGTTAGCGGACGGATGGAATATGGAAAGCCTAAAATAGAGATTGAGTATAGGGTAGAAGCAAATATAGGAGATGTGGAATGCGAAGTAGATTTATTAGAAGAAGATAATATTCGAAGAATTGAAGAAATACTTGAAGAAGAAATTAAAAGGAAAATGAACTCGGCTGTAGAAAAAGCAAAGAATTTAAAAAGCGATATTTTTGGCTTTGGTGAAGTCATTCACCGATCAGTCCCCAAGGCATGGAAGGAACTTAAAAATAATTGGGACAGCGAGTTTCAAGATTTAAATGTTGGTATAAAGGTTACTGCAAAAGTTCGACGTTTAGGCACAACAACAGGATCTCTTAAACAAAATATTAAGGAGTAAGGCTCATGCGGCCAATACTGGGAATTTTAACTGTAACAACTGGGATTATATTATTCGAGGTACCTTCATTAGTGAGATGTGATTTTTTGCTTTTATAATTTTCTTCTTTTATTATACTTAAAAGAAAGATGAGGGTTATAAAAATGCACCAAAGTGAAAAGATAAATCAATATCAATTTCTGTGCTTGGTAATTTTTCATGTAATTGGCAAGTTAAAATCCAAGCAGTCCGGAACTTAGTTTTTCAAGCTCCCTAATCCCGTTAATAGGAATTAATGAATTAGTACGTTAACCGATAGATTGATTCTGCCTTTAATTTATAACGCAGTTCATTTTTACAAAATATGTACTTTATGCTGCTGATTATGATACAATTTACATATGAATATATTAAGAAAACATTATTTTTCTGGGGAGGTAAATTAAAATGCAAGATTATCGTTATGATGTATTGGAAAGTAGGAGCAGTTTGTCAGCCCAAATGGTAAGGGTTACGGGTGGATGTTTATAGGTCTTCTCGTTACAGGACTTACTTCTTTATTTACCATATCATCTCCTGCAATAATGGAATTGGTATTTGCTAATGGTTTCACGTATTTTGGACTTATAATTGCAGAGCTTGCTTTGGTATGGTTTTTATCAAGCAGGGCGATGAAAATGGAATTTGGCTCAGCAGCC
>JBMOLK010000330.1:0-3529 GCA_049325575.1 Bacillota bacterium
GGCTTCAAGGGAGGGTAGACAAGGCAGAGGTTGTGGGTGCATATGAGCCCTGGGTAGTAGAGACATTTTCTGGGGTTTTATCAATAGATGAGGTATATGATAAGAGGTTTGGGATATTGTTTGCTACTGATCCTGTTATTAAGATTGTGGTAGGGCATTTGGTTAATGGAGCTAATATTACCCAGGAAGAGATAAAGGAATTTCTTTTATATTTAAAGAATATGGGATTAAATGTGCGGATGGTGATAACCGATGGGAGTCATTTGTATTCAGATGAAGTTCTAAAGGATATTTTTCCTGAAGTAGAGCATCAGTTATGTCATTTTCATTTACTAAAGAATATTAGTCAAGATGCCTTAAAGTCGATAAAAGGGATACGGGATGAGATTAAATCTTTAATACCCAAGAGAGGGAAGGGGCGGCCTAAGAAAGGGGATAAGGAAGAGAATGAAGAAATAAGAAGGCTTAAGAAGGATAAGGGGGAGATATTCAAGGATCGTTTTTTATTTATGAAGAGGGAAGAGAATCTTAGTGTTGAGGAGAAGGTGAAGAGGGAAAAATTAGAAGGCAAATATCCTAAACTGAAGATGATAAGGGGTGTCATATCAGTTATCCATGAACTTTTTAGCAGTCAGACATATGAGGCAGCAAGAGATAAGTATGAAGAGATTTTGAGGAGCGAGTTTATTGCAAATCCTTTAACCTGTGAGATTATTGGGCATATAAAGGATAGGGCTGTATTTGAGAAGGCATTTACTTACTTACGGTTAAGGATACCACAGCGAACCAATAATCATGTGGAAAGGCAGAATAGGTGGTTCAGGAAGATACAGAAGAGTTGTAATAAGTTAAGGAAGTCGCAGACTATTACTAATAGAATTAATCTGGATATCAAGATGCATAGGTAAATAGATGGATATATAAGTATAATGGTCTTTTAACTTAATCATAGAGGTTAAAGATAAACTGTGAGATACAGGAGTGTCTTTTGGAGCAAGGATACTGAGGTATAATTAGAAGATAGAGATATATTTGGAGAGTTTAAATAAAGAGGAGTGATAAAGGATGTTATCGTCTGGCAAATTAATGCCCCTTCCATAGATAGGAAGGCCCAAAATAAAGCCTCGAAAAATGAAAAATAAAAGAAATTATCAAGTCGAAATCTTTCGAACACTCTCGTAAAATAGTGTAATTTCGAGGGATGTGCGAATTTTATGGAACTCCAACCATATAAAAATCAATAGCTTGTGCCAATATGTTTCTTTCTAACTTTATGCCAGATACCTCTATTCTATTTTCTCCATTATGGCATCCTGACTCAAGCGGTGAAAAATTATACTCAATAGCAAGTGCACCAATTCTTCCTGAATATTTTTCCTCTGATCTCCGAAATGATCTCTGGTCTTCAGCCTTCCGAAATTGACTAAAGAACTGCTTTGCTGCATTGTTTGTAGCTGGGACTTGTGGATAATCATAATGAAGAGTAAGTTTGCTCCAGTGCTCCTTAATACAATATAACTTCCCCTTATCATATTTTTGTATTTCGGATTATTAGCCGTTTCTTTCTTTATCTCCATAAAAATTCGCACATCCCTCTTTAAATTTAACCTCCAATCTCTATATCCGAGAGGCTTCTAAAGATGTTGCAATTCCAAAAATATAGCAATGCTATTTAAAAAAATGTTAAAATCATCTAATTTAGACTGTAATATCTCATATACTTGTTCATCATCCACCTCCCAATAGAGATGGACTAATCTATTACGAAACTTTGCCATCGCTTTTAAACCTTTGACAAAGTCTTTATCAAAGGCACCCACATCTCCCAAAACCTGAAATGTCTCAGCATAGTCATCGGGCACTCTATAACCATTTTGAGAAATGATGTGGTTGCAAATATCAATGGCGGATTCTATGCTTACAATAAAGTTATACTTTGCACTGGCTATCTTATCATCGTCATTTAGAAATAAACCTTTATCAATCATCTTAAGCAATTTTAAATGATTGGTTGCCTTACGCATTTCGGAAACTAACTTTACTACCTTATCTAAATTAAATTGTAGCATTTATTATCTCCTTAAGATATTCTCTCCGCAGATGTTGGGAATCAAAGTATTTTTTATAAACCAATCCTTCAAAATCAGCTCTTGATAAACTATTTCTATCGACAATCAAAATCCCCTCTTTTAATATATGGTAGATAAAAGGCAAAGGGGCATGGTTAATAATCCTTACATCAACTGGCATATAGACTATCTCCTCTAATTCAAGTTCCATTTCTAATTCAAGGGATAAGGGAGATTTTTGGGGTTCCAAGATAAAGATTCCTATATCTATATCGTTAAAATCCTCTTCACAAACAAATGAACCAAAGATATAGGCAAAAACGATATATTTTTTCTCTTTTAAAACATCTGAAATTCTCTCTATCAAAGCCTTTTTTTCTTTTGTCGATAACCTTTTTTTGCCCATTTTCCTATTTTCCTTAATCTTGAAAATAAGTTCTATAATCTCGTCTATCTTCTTCTTTTTCTCTATTTCAGATGAGGTTTAGAAACTCTACACTACACATCCTTCGAGATGTTTTCTGTCAATGGCAATTGAAAAGTGATCCACTTTTGGCAATTGAGATTTGACCCAGGGGGCTCCAATAATTCGTCAAAATTGACAATCGAAAATTGACCCACCCCCCACTCATTTGTGTTACGAAATTTCTTATTTCAATCACCAAAGGAACATCTATTGATGTATAATTATACTAAAAAATCTCATTTTTAGCAACATTAAAGTTTGTTTTTCAGAACTTCCCCATGATTTTAGAGGATGATATTTCGTGTATGCAAGAGGGAAGGGGGAGTAAAAAGAAAAGAAGCAAGGTGGATGAGAGATTAGTTTTGAGTTAAGGAAGGGTTAGATAGTATGAATCAGGGCTAATTTTTTCTACCTGTGCAAGTAGGAAGGACCTGAGAGGTATGGCTCAGTTATCTTTAATTCGCAACAAAAAGAAGAAAACGAATTCATCCTCAGGGTTAAGTTTTGTGTTTTTTGTGGGAGGAGGGTGCTGGTCTGAGGGGCGGTATTTTTGGAGATTCCCAAAAGATCTCCAAAAATGTAGTGTGGGTGGTGGAGAAGGCGAACTTGACAATAAATCTCAATTGGGAGGGACTGGGTGGATAACCGCTTTAAGCTGAGAAGGGAAACTTATCCACAATCCTCTTGCCTGCAATTGTGCTTGGATAAGAGTGAAGTCCTAATAGTAGTTTGGTGGTTATTGCCTGGAGCTATATAAGGAGCTCCAGGAAGCTGAGGAAAGAGGTTAAGGATTAGTGATACGGACTTTACTTAACTTGCTGTGGATGAGAAATGCAGCAAGGCTTCGGAATGTGGATAAGTTTTATCGTAACTATTCAGCATAGACATCGGGGGTATTAATAATAAGTAGGGTGTGGATTCTATCCCACCCCTCTGATGGCAATATAGCAAAGATGGTGAGATGGAATCCTACTATGTTATGCTGATGGAGAAC